>CAYGAS010000212.1:0-7042 GCA_964347935.1 uncultured Nitrospiraceae bacterium
GGAGCTTCTAGGTCACGCCGATATTTCCACGACCCAGATCTACACGCACCTCGATTTCCAGCACATCGCGCAGGTGTATGACAAGGCGCACCCCCGGGCTCGGCGACGGTCGCCGACCAAAAGATCGATCTCCTGAGCCCCGACCTGGCGTTTGCGCACTGCTGTGCTAGACTCAAAAGCGCCTCTGGCGTAGAACAAATTCGGGGTGCAGGACCTCGCCAACGCCTAGCAACAACAAATTGAGATGTCACGAACAGCTTTGAACTATCCGACTAGGTCGGTGCAAAGGGACTTGCATGGCCAGCGCTTCTAGTTGCAGACAGCGCACCCTCAAGAACACGATCCGCGCCACGGGCGTCGGTCTGCATACCGGGCAGAAGATCTATTTGACGCTGCGGCCGGCCCCGACGAACTGCGGCATCGTTTTCCGCCGCACCGATCTGCCCGACCCTGTCGAGATCAAGGCCCACCCAGACAGCGTGGGTGACACCAGTCTTTCGACGACGCTCGTCAAGGACGGCGTGCGCATCTCCACCGTGGAACACCTGCTCTCGGCCCTGGCCGGGCTCGGGATCGACAACGCCTACATCGACGTGAGCGCTGCCGAAGTGCCGATCATGGACGGCAGTGCCGCGCCTTTCGTCTTCCTCATTCAGTCTGCTGGCATCACCGAGCAGCCTGCGCCGAAACGTTTCTTACGCATCAAGCGCAGCGTGTGCATCGAAGATGGTGATAAATGGGCGCGTTTCGATCCCTACGAGGGGTTCAAGGTGGCCTTCAGCATCGATTTCGATCATCCGGTGTTCCACGGCGGGGGTCACCGAGCGGAGCTCGATTTCTCCTCGACCTCGTTCCTGAAGGAAGTCAGTCGTGCACGCACATTTGGTTTCATGCGCGAAATCGAGTCATTGCATGCCAACAACCTAGCGCTCGGCGGCAGTCTCGACAACGCGATCGTACTGGACGACTTTCGGGTGATAAACGACGAGGGCTTGCGTTACGAGGACGAGTTTGTCAAACACAAGATCCTCGATGCGATCGGTGATCTCTACCTGCTCGGGCACAGCCTGGTCGGTTCCTTCAGCGCACACAAATCTGGGCACGCGCTTAACAACCGGCTCCTGCGGGCACTGTTAGCCGAAGCACCTGCCTGGGAGTTAGTGACCTACAGTCAGCGCCGGCCTGCCCCTATTCCATATCTCCAGCCAGTCGAAGCCTCGGTCTAAGCGGCTCTGAGCTGCCGGCCGCCATTGTGCGCTCACGCGAGGCGTGCCGTGCCACGCACGCCTTGTGTAACATAGGCTCAAGTCGGCCGCCCGCCGGAGACCACCTTGCACGCCAGCAGCGATCTCAGAGACAAGATTGTCGATATCACGCTAGCGCTTGCCGAGCAGCGCTCGTGGGAAGCGGTCCGCTTGCACGACGTCGCCGATGAGCTCGGAATCAGCTTGAACGACGTGCGCGGCTATTTCCGAGAGAAAGAAGAAATCGCCGAAGCATGGTTCGATCGTGCCGATGCGCGCATGCTCGAAGGCGCGGCGAGCATGGAGTTTCAATCGTTACCGGTGCGCGAGCGATTACATGGCGTCATCATGACATGGCTTGGGGCGCTTGCCGCGCACAAGCGCGTAACGCGGCAAATCATCTTCGGCAAGATGGAACCCGGCCATCTGCATGTGCAGATTCCCGCATTGCTGCGGGTCAGTCGCACTGTGCAGTGGTTTCGCGAGGCGGCACATCGGGATGCCACCTATCTGCGTCGAGCGCTGGAGGAGAGCGCCCTGACCTCGATTTATCTGATCACCTTCTGTTACTGGCTACAAGACGACTCTGAAAGCGCCACACGCACAGCGGCGTTGCTCGATCGTCTACTGAGCGGCGCAGGACGGCTACAAGCGAACGTCTTTGGCGATTGGTCACCGCGCGCTTAATGCGCATCGACGTACAAATGCTCCCGGTTCCACGGAATACTGTTATCACGCGCACGCGCGGCCGTGACCTGGAACAGTTGCAGCGTGCTCATGGTGAAGGCCGCAATCGAGCCGGCTAAGTACAGGCGCCAGGCCCGCGCGAAGTTACTGTCAAACATGTTACACACCTGCTCGAAATGCTGCTCGTAACGCTCGAGCCAGTGCTCCAACGTTTTCGCGTAATGCAGGCGCAGGTTTTCAACGTCGAGCACCGAGAAGTTGTATGGCTCGAAGACCTCCAACATTTCGCGCAACGACGGCGGATAGCCGCCGGGAAAGATGCGCTTTTCGATCCAGGGGTTGAGACGCCCAGGTCGGTTGCGGCCAATACTGTGGATCAGCGCGCGCCCGTAGCGGGTCAATGAACGGTCCATGACGCCACCGAGCTCACCGTAGTTTTCACGACCGACGTGTTCCAGCATGCCAACAGACACAAACGCATCGTACTCGCCTGAAATCGTCCGGTAGTCATCCTCAATATACTGCACCTGGTCAGCAAGACCCTCGTGCTTTGCGCGCTCGCGCGCATAAGCGATTTGCTCGTGCGAGATGTTGTATGCCGTTACTTGCGCCCCGTAATGACGCGCCATGTGACGCGCCAGCCCGCCCCATCCACATCCGGCCTCGACGACACGGTCGCCCGGTTTCAACTGCAGCTTGCGACAGACGTGGTCCAGCTTGGCGGTCTGGGCCGCCTCGAGCGTCATCTGCGGATCGGGGAAATAGGCGCAGGTGTACTGCATTTCATGGTCGAGCCAGAGTGTGTAGAACTCGTTGGAAATGTCGTAGTGGTGGTGAATATTGTTGCGCGAGCCGGCCAACGTGTTGGTGCGGGAACGCCTAAGCCAACGACCGAGATGCTCATTCCACGGGCTGATCCATGTGATTGACGATCCGCTGGCATAGACGGTTTCAAGAAAGCTCACGAGATTTCCGTCCACCTCGACACGTCCGGTGCTGTAAAGCTCGCCAAACTGCAGTTCCGGATTGCTTATCAGCTTGTAGAGGGCACGCCGGTCATGGATCTGTAGTCGTGCCACGGGCGCAGACGCCGAACCGTCGAACTCCTCCCCATTCCAAAGCACTACTTTCAAGGCGGGCCGGCCCAGGGCCTCCAACATACGTTGGATCATCGCTTTTTCCACTGCTGTGACGCGACCGCTCAGGGATCCTGCCGCGACGCCAAAACTGCCGTTGTCATTGTCGGCGGGGATGCTGAGCGCTTTTGTCCGCTTCATTTTGACTGCTCCAGATCAGTGGCCGAGTGGACGGACGTACGGGAAACGCATATCGTAATGCGAAACTTTCAGGCTGACAATTTGCCGGCATATCAGCATTTTTACAAGCAAAACGCTGTCTCGCTACGGCTGCGGAGATCGCCGTCGTGACAGCGGCGCCTCGTGGCAGACAGGCCGAGCCGCCCGCCAATGACGCTCGCGCTGCGGGGAATTATTTCAAGCCGTTGAATCACCTAGCGTTACCCGCCAATAGCGCCCGCACCCTTAGGGAGGACCCGGCTCGCCGTTGTGCCCGCTGCGCGGGCGGAGCGCGTCGAGGTGCTTCCAGGTTGGCACGGGTCACACATGCGCCAAGATTGTAAGCGGCAAGCGAGGCCGTGGGGCCTCGGCGCCACGGCTATTTTCGCCGTCGTCATCGCATCGGTGATTGTGGGCGTGCAGCTTGCGACGGAAGCGCTTTTACTGCATTTCCAGCCGGTCGACGCGGACATCACCGGCGCCGGTTTCCTAGGGCTGCTTTTGACCGTGTCCACGCTTGTCGCCGCACCGGTGGGAATTGCGATGACACTGATGGCTGCTCGGCTTCGCCGGGGCATGACGCTTGCCGAGTATTTGGCCCTGCATGTGCCCCGCACCGTGACCGTGGTGCACTGGGTTTGGTACTTGCTCGCGTTTGCTGCCTTGTTCCACGTGGCCGAGTATCTGTTGGGGCGCCCCTTCGTTACCGAGTTCGAGCTGAATGTGTTTCGAACAGCTTATTCGGTGCCGCTTTTGCTGTTGGCCGTCGTGGTCGCGGCACCCTGCCTTGAGGAGCTGTTCTTTCGCGGCTTTGTGTTTACCGGAATCTTGGCGTCACGCCTCGGCATCGTCGGGGCCTTGCTTTGCACGTCGGCGTTTTGGGCGCTCATGCATGTGACGCAATATGCTCCGGCGGAGCTAGTATTGATATTCCTCGGCGGCCTGCTGCTAGGGTATGCACGCTGGAAGACACGGTCCATTTACGTGCCCATCGGCTTGCATGCCTTGTGGAACTTGATGTCTGCCATTGAGACAATGATCGAACTTGCCGGGAGCGGCGTCACGCCGCTAACGGCCTAGGCCCACAGAGCGTAAATTATGAATGATGACTGCCTTCCGGAAGACCGCCATGCGACGCTGCGGGTCGTACCGATGCCAGCCGATACCAACAGCGTGGGCGATATATTCGGTGGCTGGATCATGTCGCACGTCGATGTCGCCGGGGCGATTGCCGCCGCCCGGCGCGCCCATGGGCGCGTCGTGACGGTGGCGGTGAACGCGTTGACTTTTAAAAAACCTGTCATGGTGGGCGACGTCGTGAGTTTCTATGCCGAGGTGATCCGCGTGGGGCGCACGTCGATCACGACCAAGGTGGATGTCTACGCTGAGCGGCGCCTGCAAGCGCAAGAGTGCGTGAAAGTGACGGAGGCCGAGCTCACCTACGTTGCTATCGATCAGGATCGACGACCCTGTCTCGTACCAGCGGAGACGAAATAATAGCACTAGCGCAACGCAACGCGGGCGTAGGACGGCCCATCCCTGCAAGCGGGCCTCGCCCGCGCCGATGTGTGGTCTTAACTGTGAGCGACTGGTCGCTCACCCTTTGTGCTTGTATGCTTGAGCCGTTGTATATCGGTGCTTGTGCACCCATGCCCCGAGCCGTGTGTCATCGATGTTAAGCGCCTATTTGGTCGAGCCAAGGAAGATCGAGCTCCGTGAGGTGCCAGAACCGCGGCCACAGGCAGGCGAGGTCGTGATTCGGGTCGAGCGGGCGCTTACCTGCGGTACCGACCTGAAGGCCTATCGCCGTGGTCACCCCTTCATTCCCATGCCGGGACCATTCGGGCACCAGTACGCGGGCCGGGTGAGCCATGTGGCGAAGGACGTGCGTGGGTTCGAGCCTGACATGCCGGTTTGGGGAGTGCAAAGCGCGCCTTGTGGTCATTGCCCTGCTTGCGCACGCGAGCGCTACAGTCTATGTGCGGCGTTGCAGCGAGATCTGGCCTTTGGCGCCTTCGCGCAGTTCATGCGTTTGCCGCGGCGCGTGGTCGAGCAAAACTTGCTTGTGCGCCCGGAGGCGATTCGGCCTGAGCGCGCGGCGTTTCTCGAGCCTATCAGCTGCGTGATTCACGGGCTGCACCGCCTCAACTTGAAGAGTGTGGAGCGAATCCTGGTGCTTGGGCTTGGATCGATGGGCCTGCTTTTTTGTCAGCTGTTGCCGCGCTTCACCAATGGATCGATCGTCGCTGCGGGGCGCAATGCCGCACGCCTTGCGATCGCTGGCCGTTACGGCTTGGAACGTGTGCTCGATGTTGCACAAACTCCGATCGAAGGGCTGTCCGCAGGGAGCAACGGTTTTGATTGCGTCATCGAGTGTACCGGGCAGGCCGCCGGGTGGCGCAGCGCGCTTCAGGTCGCGCGACCGGGCGGCCAGGTGCTTTTTTTCGGTGGACTGCCCAAGGGTGAGAGGGTCCAGGTAGACAGTTTCCAGATCCATTACCAGGAAATAACCTTGACTGGGTCCTTTCATTTCGGGCCGCCGGATGTGCGCCAGGCGGCCGAATTGCTCGTGGGCGGTGAGGTACGTGTCGATGACCTCCTCAGTGGCGAGTTGGGGCTGGCGCAACTCGACTTTGCTTTGCGGCAAATGGAGGCAGGTAAGGGGATCAAGTATGCTATCGATCCGTGGGCGTGATTTGCAGTCCACGGGCGTCATCACGTGGCTGCGGCCTCGCCCTGTTTCGACCTGCGCTCCCGGCACCTGCCAACGAGGCGCCCCAGCCCGGGTGGTCGGGCGCGAGATTCCTGTGTGTGCCCCCGACGGGGCGTCACCCGTAGCGCAGTCAAGGCTCGCCGGTCGCGTTCCGCCGGCGCCGGCGGATGCTTAAGTGAGTTCCGGCTTAATGTTGCAAGCGATCATAAAGACACCAACAAGCTTTGAGGTCATGTCGGTGCCGAAACCGGCGTTGCAGTCCGATGGGGAACTGCTGCTTAGAACCGCCGCGTGCGGGATCTGCTCCGGTGATCTGATGGAGTGGTACCTGCAGCGCAAGATCAACACCGTGCTGGGTCACGAGGTCGTGGGTTATGCGCAGGAGGTCGGTGCTGGCGTTAAGCACATCAAGCCGGGACAACTCGTGTTCGTGCACCACCACGCACCTTGCATGGGATGCCGCTACTGTCGCGCCGGTGACGCCGTTCATTGTGCGACCTGGCGTAAGAGCAAGCTCGACCCTGGCGGTATGGCCGAGTACATTCGCGTGCCGGCGGCCAATGCGCAGGGCGATAGCTTTGCCATCGATGATTTGACCCCCGAGGCGGGTGCGCTCATCGAGCCGCTCGCCTGTTCGGTGAAGGCCTGTTTGCGTGTAAATGAGCGCACACGCAAGCACGGTGTCGTCGTGGGCTGCGGGGTGATGGGACTGCTGAATCTCGCAGCCGCCAAGGCTCTCGGCACGGAACTGTTGTGGGCAGTGGAACCTGACCCGGTGCGGCGTGACTACGCGCTGCGCTTCGGCGCGCATCAGGTCTTCGCACCGGCCGAGCTTGCCGGCAAGGTCGGTAGCGGCGCACTCGAGGGCGCCGATTTCGCGATTGTGGGCCCGGGTATGCCTGAAGTGATTATTCAATCCTTAGCCTATCTGCGAAACGGCGGCACATTGGTTCTGTTCACGCCCACACCGGCAGGGTCGCTCACGGCGCTTGACTTCGATGATCTGTACTTTCGCGAAATAACCTTTACGCCGTCATACTCCTGCGGACCGCGGGATACACGCAAGGCCTATGAGCTGCTGCGAGGGGGCGCAGTGGATGCAT
>CAYGAS010000213.1:0-17526 GCA_964347935.1 uncultured Nitrospiraceae bacterium
GAAACAAGTCGCCCTCGTGATTGACGAACACCTGCGTCTTGTACTCCAAACGCCGGAACGCCGCACAGTGGATAATGCGATCGCGATCGCGCTGAAACTCGCCGCGGTAGGCCGGCGCCGCCTCCGGATAGCGGCGACCCCATGTGTTTGCCTCGCTAACGGCATAGGCCGCCAGCGCACCGCTTACTGCTGGCTGCGACACTGCTCTAGCGTCTCGGTCAACGGCGTCTGGTCGATGTCATCGCTCACCACGGCGGCACCGATGCGCTCGAGCAGCACCAGCCTGAGGCGTCCCGACTGCACTTTCTTGTCCAGCGACATGAACGCCATGAACCGCTCAGGCGTCATCGCCGCGGGTGCGCGCACCGGCAACCCGGCCCGCGCTAACACGGTCTCGATGCGCGCCAGCTCCTCTGCCTGCAGCCACCCGAAGCGGTGCGAGAGATCGGCGGCGATCATGATGCCCGCGGCCACCGCCTCGCCGTGCAGCCAGGTGCCGTAACCCATGGCCGCCTCGATCGCGTGGCCGAAGGTATGGCCGAGGTTGAGCAAGGCGCGAATGCCGGCCTCGCGCTCGTCGGCGGCGACGATGGCCGCCTTGATCTCGCATGAGCGCAGGATCGCGGAGCTGAGCGCCTCCTTGTCGCGCTCGAGCAACTTGTCAACGTTGGACTCCAACCACTCGAAGAAGCTGGCGTCGTGCAGCAAACCGTACTTGATCACTTCAGCGAGACCGGCGGATAACTCCCGATCAGGCAGCGTATCCAGCGTATCTGTATCGATCACAACGCAGCGCGGTTGATAGAACGCCCCGATCATGTTCTTGCCGAGCCGGTGATTCACCCCGGTCTTGCCGCCGACCGAGGAATCCACCTGCGCCAGCAAGGTGGTCGGCAACTGGATAAACGGCACGCCGCGCAGATAGCACGCCGCGGCAAAACCGGTCATGTCCCCTATCACGCCGCCACCGAGTGCCAATAAGGTCGTGCGCCGATCGCAGCGCTCAGTCAACAGCGTCGTGAAGACTTTGTCGAGCACGTCCAGCGTCTTGTACTGCTCGCCGTCGGGCAACACGATCACCACCGGCTGATATTCAGCCAGTGTCGTCTCACAGACCTGCAGATAAAGCGGCGCGACGGTCTCGTTGCTAATGATAGCGAACCGCTCGCCGATGAGGTGCGGCACGATCAACTCGGCACGCGTCAGCAGGCCTGCACCGATGTGGATCGGATAGCTGCGCTCGCCCAGTTCGAGCTCAAGCGTCTTCATGGGCCTGCAACGATTGCAACGCTGCCAGTATCTTGCGCGCGACCGACATCGGCGAGCGTCGACTGGTGGCGACCGTCACATCTGCCGTCGCCCGATAGAGCGGCTCGCGTTCTTTCATAAGATCATCGATGCGCTGGCGCCGGTCCGCTGTCTGCAGCAGCGGGCGCGCCCGATCCCGGCGCGTGCGTTGTGCCAGCGTATCGATGTCAGCAGCGAGATAGACCACCGTGCCGCGTGCCTTTAACAAAGCGCGATTCCCTTCCTCGAGGATCGCGCCACCGCCGGTCGCCACTACGACGTTTTCGTGTTGCGTGAGCTCTTCGAGCACCGCACTCTCGCGCTTGCGAAAACCGGGCTCACCCTCGATATCGAAGATCCAGGTGATACTGGCCCCAGTACGTTTTTCGATTTCCTCATCTGCATCGTAGAAAGACTTGCCCAAGAGTTCCGCTAGATGACGGCCGATCGTAGACTTGCCGGCGCCCATCGGACCAACCAGAAAGATATTAGTCGGAATGCTCATTGCCGGCAGGTATGCCAGCACCGCGATCATAAATCAAGCGTGCCCGCGCAAGCCATCGCCATGGGCACGCTTAACGAACTGTGGCGGCAATTAGCTGAGGGTCAGCTCTTCGGCCAAGATCTTCGGCGTGAGGAAGATCAGCAGCTCGGTCTTCGCATCGGAAACGGCCTTGTTCTTGAACAGCCAGCCCAACACCGGTACGTCGCCGAACCACGGCACCTTGGTCACGTCATCTTGATTGTCACGCTCGTAGACCCCGCCGATAACGACTGTCTCGCCGTTGTCGAGCAGCACCTGGGTTTTGATTTCCTTGATGTTGAGCAAGCCCAGCACAGGATCCACAAAATTGTCCTTGGTGATGATGACATCTAACAACACGCGGTCATCGGGCGTGATCTGCGGCGTCACTTCAAGCTTTAGGGTGGCGCGCTTCGTGACCACCGAACCCGCACCCAGCACGGTCGTGGTGAAGACGCGCTCTTCGCCTTGTTCGATGGAGGCCTTCTTCTGGTTAGCCGTAATCAAACGCGGGCTCGATATGATCTTGCCGAGGCCCTCCGACTCGAGCGCCGAAAGCTCGAGGCTCAGCAGGTTGCCGGTGCCGATTCTGGCGAGCGTGATACCGAGCGATGCCGGTGTGCTGGTGCCGAGGATTGCCGCCGGCAGGTTGACGTTCAGACCGTCGGCGCTAAGTAGCCCGTCGGCACCAAGCGTGGATCTCTGGTCGACCTGTATGTCGCTTCTGGTACTGCTACTCTGGACCCCAAACTTCACGCCCAGGTTGCGGCTAAAGTTTTCCGTCGCTTCCACCAGTCGGGTCTCGATCATCACCTGCCGCACCGGTTGATCGAGCTGGGCAATCAGCTTGCGCACTTCTGCAATCTTCTGCGGCGTGTCCTGAATCAGGACCGAGTTCGTACGGCTATCGACCGTTACCTGGCCACGCGGCGACAGCAGCGTATTCGAGGATACCTGGGTGCGCGCGACCTCCTCGCCGGTGCCGGCGGGACCGAACACCGGATGCGTGGTGGGATCGCTCACCGCTTGCGGCAAGGCTTTGATCGACTGCAGTAGGTCCCTCACATCGTCGGCCTTGGCGTAGTTGATCTGAATCAACTCGGTGACCAGCGGCTCCAGATCCAGAACCGTCCGCGTCGCTTCAAGTGCCGCCTTCTCCTTGGCTGCAACCTCGGCCGCCGGCGCAACGGTAATGACGTTGCCTACACGGCGAATCGCCAGATTCTTGCTGTCGACGATGATGTCGAGCGCCTGATCCCATGGCACATCCTTCAGGCGCAACGTCAGGTTGCCCTTGACAGAATCGCTGACGACGAAGTTCAAGCCGGTGAAGTCGGCGAGCACCTGTAATGCCGCACGCACGTCGATATTCTGGAAATTGAGCGAAAGTTTCTCGCCCGAATAGCCGAACTCATCAACCTTGCGCTGCGGTTCCTTCTCCAAAATGGGCCGCACGTTGACAGTGAAGACATTGCCGGCTTGAAAGGCGGAATGCTCGAAACGCCCCTTTGGCGTGATCACCATGCGCGCGTTACGCCCGACATTGAAGGCGTCGATCGTCTGCACGGGCGTGGCGAAGTCTACAACATCGAGTCGGCGCTCAAGCTCCGTGGGCACAGCGGTGTTGAGAAAATCGACGACGATTTGGCCGGCCTGCTCTTTCAGATCGATAGGGGCGGCGGCATCCGACACGGTAATGCGGATCTGTCCTTCGCCCTGGGTGCCGCGGCGAAAATCGATGTCGCTCAGACTGAACTTGCCCACCTCGCGGGCCCGCGCAAAGCGGGTGGGTACCTGTGCGGTTGCCCCGCCGATTGCGCGCACGGGCGTCTCGAGCAGAATAGCGAACTCGTCACCTTTGGCCGAGGTCGTGTATGGCACGGGACGAACCAGGCTCAACACGACCCGGGTGCGGTTGCCGGCCTCGATGGCCGTCACGTTCAACACCGCACCGGCGGCAACCCGCACGCTTCTGCTTGGCAGCTTCACGCGCGTATTAGGGAAATCCAACGCCACGCGCGGCGGGTTGGTAATGCTGAAAGCGTTTGGCTTCGGCGGCGGTCCCGTCATCTTGAGGGTGATCTGCACCCGGTCGCCCGGCAGCGCTGCGTGACGAATCTCCTCAATGGCAATGCTGCCGTCGGCCGCAGCCGCTTCGGTGGTCGCTGGGGCGGGGGTGGGCGCAGCTGCCGCCGGGGCCGCCGCCGGTTGTGAGCCGGAATTGGCGACCACGCGGAAACCATCGCTGGTCCGCGTAACCTCGAGCCAGCCCGGCTCGCTCAGCAACAGGTCGATGTTGACGGCCGTGCCGTTATCCGCCACGTAAGGATACACGCCCTTGACCTTACCCCGCCGCTCAAGCTCACCGGCCGTTTCCCCGAGGGTGCTGCTCGCAAAGCTCACCCGCAGCCGCTGCCCGCCCTCGAGGCTCGTCGTCGTGTACGTAGACTCGCCCGTCACCCGAATCTGCAATACGGATCCTGGCGCGTCGTCCCATGCGAGCGATTCGATCTGTGCCGCATGCGCGGTAGCACCAAACAACCCTGTGCACCCAAGGATGATGCCCCCGATAAAGCGAGCGGCGTTGGCTTGAAGCGCGTTGCGCAAAGCTGGTCCGTTCATAGGCTTGTTCTCATTCCACAAGCGCGAGGTTAGCCTCGCGTTCTATCCACTCACCCAAAGGATTCTGAATAAGCTCAACCAGGTCCACCCGGTTCTCCGTTATCTTCTTCACACGACCGAAGTTCTGCCCCATGTGGTCACCGATCTTGGCACGATGCACGGCACCATCCGGCGCCAGGATGACTGCCCACGATTGATTCGCGCGCGTCAACGTACCAACCATTTTCAACGCATCGAGCGGATATTCTTCGAGCGGCTCCCGGCGCCGGTTGGGGTCGGGCCTGGGTCCCCCTGCCGCGGTTCCCTGCGGCTTCAGATTAAAGGGTGCGAAAGGGTCTGCGAGATCGCCGGCGGTGTAAATGAATGACTCGTGCGTTTTGATCTCCGGCAGCGGATCGACGCGCGGCTTGCGTGTCTTGCGTTCGTTCTTAACCCATTGCTGGAGGTCAGCGGTCCCGTCCGTACCGCAGCCGCTCAGTCCGAGAGACAACAACCCTAGCACAGCGAGAAGCGCCGGTGCCTTCATCTGCGTCTCCGTCTCGCCTTTTGTTTACCCTTCTTCGCTTTCGCCAGCTCGGCGATCTCGTTCTCGTCGAGGTAGCGATAAGTCTTTGCCTTGGCAGTCATAAGCAATTTGTTCGATTTCTTCTGCGCCTGGATGGCGATGTCGCCAAACGTCACGATGCGAGGTAATGCCGCAACGTCGCTCACGAAATTGGCCAGCTCGTGATAATTGCCCGTGACCTTGATGCTGATCGGCAACTCCGCATAGAACTCCTTCGGGTTCTCCTTCTCGGGCTTAAACAGCACGAACTCCAAACCGCGCCCCAAGCCGGCCTGGGTAATGTCGATCAGTAGATCGGGGACCTCTGTAGTATCGGGCAACTGACGCAGCAGGCTGCCGAAGGTCTGGCGCATCTCTTCCATCTGCTGCTTGTAGGCATCGAGATTCACCGCCAACGCAACCTTGCTGCTGTAGGTCTTCTTGAGCTGCTCTTCCTGCGTCTGCGTGCGCTTGAATTCTTCCCACTTCGGCTTGACGACAAACCACGCGCCTGCGCCAAGTATCGCCAGGCTCAAGATGATTATCGCGCCGATCTTCACCGGCAGCGGCCAGGCGCCGATGTTGTTCAGGTCGATATTTCTCAGATCATCCAAGGTCATGGCTATTTGCCTCTCGGCTTGCGCCGCGCGGGCTGCTCGGCTGTTTCGGCCTTTTCCTCGGTCGCCTTCGATGTCTGTTGCACTTGCAGCTTGAAGGTGCTCACCCGATCGCCGCTTTTCTCCTTGACATTAATGATGTCGAGATTGGGATTCGCGAACCACTCGGACGAATCGAGATTGCGCATCAATGCAGATACGCGGGCATTCGACTGCGCCACCCCTTGCAGCGTGAAGCCGTTCCCGCGTTGTTTCATATCGCTGAAGTACACCCCTTCGGGCAATTTGCGCACCAGATCGTCAAACACATGCACGATCTGGGTGCGGTCGCCTTGCAACTGATAGATCACGTTCATTCGCGCTATCAGCGCCTGGCGTTGCTTCCTGAGCTCCTTGATCTCCTGGATCTCCTTCTCGACCTTGGCAATCTCCTGCTGGAGGAACTGATTGCGGCGGTTTTGATCGTCGATTAGCTGTGTAACATGCAGATGCCCGTAGAAAACAGCAACGCCCATGAAGATCCAGGCGCCGATCGCTACGGTAAGCAGCTGGCGGTCCTGTTCCTTACGGCGAATTTCCCGCCAGGGCAGTAAATTAAGATGGGTCGTCACTGATCGAAGCTCCTGAGGGCAAGCCCACAGCTGATCATTAAAGATGGCGCATCGTTGGCCAACATCTGCGGCTTGATGCGCGAGGCCAGCGACATACTGGCAAACGGATTGGCCACCATAGCGGGCACACCCAAACGGGCGGCCACCATTTCATCAACGCCCGGTATCTGCGCGCAGCCGCCGGCCAGCAATACCTGGTCGACGCTGTTGAACGGGCTCGATGAGTAGAAGAACTGCAGCGCGCGCATGGCTTCCTGACACATCGCCTCCATGAACGGCCGCAACACGTCGGTCTGGTAGTTATCGGGCAAGCCGCCTTGCTTCTTCGCAAGCCCGGCCTCCTCGTAAGAGAGTCCATAGCGGCGCTGAATCTCCTCGGTAAGCTGGCGCCCACCGAAGGTATGGTCGCGGCTGTATACGGAGCGGTTGTTGTGTATGACATTAATATTGGTCGTCGTCGCTCCCACATCCAAAACCGCGACGGTCTTTTCCAGGCCACCCCCGGGCATGTGCTCGGCAATCAGCGCATAGGCGTTTTCCATCGCATAGGTCTCGATGTCGACGATCGCCGGCGTCAGACCCGGCCCCTGGATCACCGCCACGTAGTCGTCGACAATCTCCTTACGGCAGGCGGCCATCAGCACCTCGATCTCCTCAGGATTGTCCTCCGCCGGTCCCAGGACTTGATAGTCCATGTTGACTTCGTCGAGTGGGTAAGGAATGTAGTGATCGGCCTCCATCTCGATCTGGGTTTGCAGCTCGGCGTCGTTGAGGTTCGCCGGCATCCTGATAGTCTTAGTAATAACGTGCGCCCCCGCTACCGCCACTGCCGCATATTTGCAACGCGTTCCCGAGCGTTTGACCGCGCGCTCCACCGCCTGTGCTACCTGCTCGACCTCGGTGATAGCGTGCTCGACGACCGAGTTCTGCGGCAACGGCTCCACCGCGTAGCGTTCGACGCGGATATGGCCGTCCTGCTGGCTCAGCTCCAGCACCTTGCAGGCCGAGGAGCTGACGTCGATGCCGATGACCGACGGCCGACTGCGGCTGAAAAGTTTGCCCAGTGCGCTCACAAAAATATGTTTAATATCAGCTAGTTATGTTGGATAGATGCAAACCCGCCTTAAATACTACTCCCAAATATAGACTATGGAAAATGGAAGTGACAAATGCGCCTTTGGCTCTATCCCAATTGACCTTATACTTTGTTGCGCCCGGGGTTCCGCCGGCGTGGCGTCTCTCTTACATCATGTAGCCCATGAGCAGCACCAGGTCTAGATTCAGGAAGCCGTTACGGTTTCTCCTGTACGGCTTTGCGACGTTCACCGTGCTCGGCGTCGTGTCCGCAATCCTTGCCGTCACGCTGCTGAGTCCCGCGCTACCCTCTATCGAGTCGCTGTCTGAGCAACCGATGAAAGTCCCGTTGCGCGTTTACAGCGCCGAGGGCCGGTTACTGGCGGAGTTCGGTGAGGAGAAACGCATCCTGCTGACTGCGGAAGAAATGCCGCCGCTGCTGATCAAGGCAATTCTTGCCGCCGAGGATGACGATTTTTACAGCCACTGGGGCATCGACTTCACCGGCATCGCCCGGGCCCTGTGGCATAACCTGCGCACTGGCAGCCCGAGCCAAGGCGCCAGCACGATCACCATGCAGGTGGCACGCAATTTCTTCCTGAGCCCGGAGAAGACCTATACCCGCAAGCTCAAGGAGATCCTGCTCGCCCTCAAGATTGAACGTGAACTCACCAAGAATCAGATCCTCGAGCTGTATTTGAACAAGATCTTTCTCGGCCACCGTGCCTATGGTTTCGGCGCGGCGGCGCAAGTGTACTACGGCAAGTCGGTGCACACCCTGACGCTTCCCGAGATGGCCATGTTGGCAGGGCTGCCTAAGGCGCCGTCGCGCAATAATCCCTTGAGCAATCCCGACACGGCGTTGGAGCGTCGAAACTATGTGCTTCAGCGCATGCGCACGCTCGAGTACATCGATGCTGAGGCACTAGAGCTAGCCAAGGCGGCACCGCTCACGGCAAGCAAACACGCCTTGCAGTACGACATCGAGGCGCCGTATGTCGCCGAGATGGTGCGGCAGTACATCGTCGAGGCCTATGAAGACACGAGCTATGCCGGCGGGTTGAGCGTGTACACCACTATCCGCGCAGAGTACCAGCACGCCGCCAATGCCGCCCTGCGGCAGGGTCTGCGGGCCTACGAGAGACGACACGGTTACCGCGGTGCTGCCGGACATGTCGATATCGTGGGATTGGAATTCGATCAAAGTTACCTCGACGACGCCTTGGCAGGCTTCCGCGTGGTCGGGGATCTATTGCCGGGGATCGTGATCGCCTTGCAAGAACAAGATGCACGCGTGTATACGCAGGACGGTTACGTGGTCGAGGTCGGTTGGGATGGGCTCGCGTGGGCACGCAAATACATTGACGAAGCGACGCTCGGTCCGCGCCCCAAAAAGGCGACGGATGTGCTTGCCGTCGGCGACATCGTTTATCTTGAGTACGTCGATGCCGAGCAGACCGAGCCGGCGCCAGCCGAAAAAGAGCCGGCACCGGAACCCCGGCCTGGGTACTGGGTGTTGGCACAGGTACCCACTGTCGCCGGCGGCGTGGTGGCGCTGCGCCCGTCCGACGGCGCCATACTCGCGCTGACCGGCGGTTTCGACTTCGAGCAAAGCAAGTTCAATCGCGCCACCCAGGCGGAACGTCAACCCGGATCCAACCTGAAGCCGTTCATCTATTCGGCTGCCTTGGAGAAAGGGTTTACCATGGCCACCCCCGTCAGCGGCGCGCCCGTCGTCATCAAGGACCCCGGGCTGGAAGAACTGTGGCGACCGAATAACTATAGTGAGCGCTTCTTCGGTCCGACACCGCTGCGCAAGGCGCTGATGTTGTCAATCAACCTGGTATCGGTACGCTTATTGCGTGCCATCGATCCGGTCTACGCGGCGGAGTATCTGGAGCGCTTCGGCTTTGACGGCAACAGGCTCCCGCGCAATCTCTCCCTGGCACTGGGAACCGCCTCCGCCACACCGCTACAGATGGCGACTGCTTTTGCCGTGTTCGCCAACGGCGGCTACAGGATTGAACCCTATTTTCTAACTCGTATCGAGGATGCCGATGGCAATATCCTGGAGCAGGCCAATCCGCTCGTTATCTGCCGTGATTGCGAGCAAAAGCAAAAAGACGGCAAGCCGAGTAACGGCGTCGCCGCCCAACTGCTGGAGGCGCAAGGACTGCGACTGGCACCACGCGTCATCAGCGAAGAGAACGCCTTCATAATGACCAGTGTCATGCAGGACGTCATCAAGCGCGGCACCGGCAAGCGCGCGCTCGAGCTGGGTCGTGCAGATCTGGCCGGCAAAACGGGGACCACCAACGAGTTTCGCGACGCCTGGTTCTCCGGCTTCACGCGAGATCTGGTGACCACTGCTTGGATCGGCTTCGATCAGCCGTCATCGCTCGGCCCCGGGGAGGCGGGCGCGCGTGCAGCCCTGCCCATCTGGGTGGACTTCATGGCGAGCGCGCTGAAGGGGTTGCCGGAGCAGAGCGTGCCGGTCCCGGACGGCGTCGTGGCGGTAAGCGTCGATCGCAACACCGGCGAGCCGACCGACCCCGAAGATCCCCTGGCGATCGTCGAATACTTCATCGCCGGCACGGAGCCGATTCCACCGGCCGCACCGGCGCCGGGCGACGAGCCCGAGACCACGGCGGTCACGCTTACGCCGCCCAAGGTGGAACCGGTCCCCAAAGATCTTTTCTAATGGCAGCTAAATCGCGCGGTGCGTTCAGTCCGGGGTCGCGCAGCGAGACGCATATTCGCCAGCGCATTACCGCCGAGGCAGCCCGCATCATGTCGGCCGAAGGCGTAAACGATTTTCAGACCGCCAAACGCAAGGCCGCATCGCGCCTCAATGTGGTGAACGCCAAGCACCTGCCAAGCAATGAGGAAATCGAAGCGGCGCTGCGTGAGTACCTGCAGCTGTTCCACGCGCGACGGTCAGCGGCCACGCTGCAGCGGCTGCGTCAGCTGGCTCTCGAAGCCATGCAGTTTTTTGGCGACTTCCAACCGCGCCTAGTCGGCCCTGTGCTGAGCGGTACCGTTACCCCGGAGTCGGCGATCCAGCTGCACGTCTGCGCAGACACGACAGAGGAGATCGGCCTGTTGCTCGGCGAGCACACCATTCCCTACGACGAGAAGGACAAGCGCATGCGTTACGGCGGCGAGCGCCAGGAAAATTGCCCCATGTATCGCTTTACTGTTGACGCATGCGTCATCGAGGTGTACGTCTTTCGCCGAGAAGCGATGCGCGAGGCCCCGCTCAGTCCCGTCGACGGCAGGCCGATGAAACGTGCGAGCCTCAAAGAGCTCAAGGCCTTGCTCAACCAGGAGGAAGAACCGCCGGTTCGCGCCTGATGACCCCTCAGGGACGGTGGCGATGGCCGCGATCGATAGCCAAGGCTGAAACGCTTGCAGTGTTTTTTTACATTGGACGCCCGATGCTCAGGGTCCTCGTGATCTGAGGCCTATTACCGTGCTGATCCAGGCTTCGATCCAGCGATAATCGTGATGAGGAAAACCGACCTCACCCTGACCGCGCTGGGCCTCGTCACCGCCTCGGCCATCGCTAGCGTTGCCTACCTGGTGGGCGATCCGTTGCTGCATGGCATCGAGCTGACAACGTATGACATGCGACTGCGTGGGCAAGGGGCGCGCGTGCCGGCGGGACAAGTCGTCATCGCCGCTATCGACGAAAAAAGCCTAGCCCAGCTCGGGCGCTGGCCTTGGAGCCGGCGCACCCAAGCAGACCTTATCGCCAAGCTCGATGCCATGGGCGCGCGTGTCATTGCACTCGACGTGTTCTACTCCGAATCCGAGAATCAAAAGTTGCTCGAGCAAATCACCCGCCTCGAGTCAGAGCAGGGCTATAGCAGCGCCAATTCGCCCTATGCCTCACTGAAAACCCATCTCGGTGCCGATACCAGTCTCGCCGAGGCCATCGCTAACAGCGGCAAGGTGATATTGAGCATGGTTTTTCTATCGGCCGAGGATGGGGCGCGGGCGCTGGATACGCGCGAGGTCGCGCGTGCCTTTGATGATGTCAAGCGCGACGCCATCGCGGTCATACATGGCAGCGGTAACGGCGCGCTCGATTTGCCGTTGCCCGAGCCCGCCGGACTGCTCACCAATGTCAGCGAGATCCGGGCCGCGGCACGCCATTCAGGGCATATCAATATGGTCCCTGACAGCGTCGATGGGACCTTGCGCTGGGCGCCGCTGGTGATTCGCTATCGCAAAAACTTTTTCCCGTCCGCCGATGTACAGGCGGTACGACGCTTTGCGCGCACCGATCAGGTGGCGCTGCATGCGGCCAAGAACGGCATCAGCGCTCTTGCCCTCGGCGATGAATTCATCAGCACCGACGCGGCCGGGCGCGCACTCATCCACTATTACGGCCCGGAAAAGACGATTCCGACTTTCTCGGTCGCCGATCTTTTCAACGAGCAGGTCCCGATCAGTCGCGTCAAAGACAAGATCGTCATTGTCGGTGCCACGGCGAAAGGCATCGGTGACATTCGCGTCACCCCCTACGGACCCACCTTTCCCGGGGTCGAGATCCGCGCCACAGTCATGCAGAACCTGCTTGACGGCGACTTCATCAAGCGGCCCAGCTGGCTCGGGCGGCTCGAAATCGGCGTGATTGCAGCCCTCGGTATCTTGCTGGCCTGGTTGCTCCCGCGCATCGGCCTATGGAGTGGGGCTGGCCTGACGGTGGCGCTGTTTGTGAGCTACATCCTAGTCGCCGCTATGCTGTTTCGCGTGCAGCTCATATGGCTCAATATCGTCTATCCATCGCTCTTCGTTTTGGCGCTCTTTATATCCGCGACCATTGCCAAGTACGTAAGCGCCGAGGCCGGCAAGCGTCAGATAAAGTCTGCCTTTCAGCACTACGTTGCACCCAAGATCGTCGATGAGCTCGTCGACAATTTCGGCCGGCTGCGCCTTGGCGGCGAAAAGCGCACCCTTACCGTGCTGTTTTCGGACATTCGCGGCTTTACCTCGGTATCGCAGTCGTTGCCGCCCGAGGAGTTGGTACGCTTGCTTAACGTCTACCTCACGCAGATGACAGAGAAAGTCTTCAAGCACGATGGGCTGCTGGACAAGTACATCGGCGATGCCATCATGGCGGTCTACGGCGCGCCCATTTACCGCGACGATCACGCCCTGCTTGCCTGCCGCACGGCACTGGAAATGCTGCAAGAGCTGCGGGCATTGCAGGTACAGTGGCACGAGCAGGGACTGCCGCAGCTGGAGATCGGCATCGGCATCAACACCGGGCCGATGGTCGTCGGCAATATGGGCTCGCGCGATCGCTTTGATTACACGGTCATTGGCGACGCCGTCAATCTGGGGTCGCGTATCGAAGCGCTTAACAAAGTCTACGGCACACACATCTTATTGAGCGAGTTCACCTATGCACAGGTGCGTCACGAGTTCCCCCACATGCGCGAGGTCGATGTCGCCGACATACGTGGGCGACAGGAAGCGGTGAGGATTTTCGAATTGCTGCCGGTCGACGACAACGTCCTATTGGACTGGTTACCGGAGTTTGAGCATGCCTACCAGCGCATGCGCGATGCCCGGTACGCCGAAGCCCTGCCGATGTTCGAGCGCCTGAGCGAACACGTCGGCGATTCTGTGAGCCGCCATCACATGCATTATTGCCGTAGCCAGTTGTCGCAGGCGAGGTGACGCGAGGGTACGTCATGAAAAATCGCTTGCGCAAGTTGCTCGAGGATGCCCTCAGCGAGTTGGCGGAGCAGGGCGTATTGCCGCGCAACCACGGCCTCGTGTTGGAGCTTGAGCGGCCGCGGCAAGAAAGCCATGGCGATTTCTCTACTAATGCCGCTTTGGTCTTGAAGGACCTGGCGGGCATCCCGCCACGTGAGCTCGCGCAGAAGATTGTCGAGCACTTGCCCTCCTCGGACCTCGTCAGAAACGCCGAGATTGCGGGTCCCGGATTTGTCAATTTCTTTCTCACTCCGTCGGCGTATCAGGCGCTGGTCCCGGAAATACTCGCGACCGGCGCGGCCTACGGCCGCAGCAACATCGGCGGTGGACGCAGTGTGCAGGTAGAGTTCGTCTCTGCCAACCCGACCGGTCCGTTGCACGTCGGTCACGGGCGCGGTGCCGCCTACGGCGCGGCGGTTGCCGATCTGCTGCAGGCAGTCGGCTACAACGTGCACCGCGAGTACTATGTCAACGATGCCGGGCGGCAGATGGACATCCTCGCCACCAGCGTGTGGCTGCGCTATTTGGAGCTATGCGGGGAATCCGTCGCATTTCCCGCCAGCGGCTACGCCGGCGGCTATATACGAGACATTGCCGCTGCACTCCGCGCGGAGCTAGGCGGGTCCTTATGTCGATCGAGCGCCACGGTGTTCGCGGATTTGCCCGCTGATGCGGCGCAGGGTGGCGACGCCGAGGTCCACATCGACGCACTGATCCGCCGCGCCGTCACACTGCTCGGCGAGCCGCATTACCGCAGCGTCTACGACCGTGCGCTGGGCGACATCCTGGCTGATATCCGCGATGATCTCGAGCAGTTTGGGGTGGTCTACGATTGCTGGTTTTCAGAACGCTCGCTGGCCGAGAGCGGCGCCGTCACACGCGCTATCGAACGCCTGCGCGCCTGCGGCCACGTCTACGAGCGGGAAGGCGCGTTGTGGTTCCGCTCGACCGACTACGGCGACGAGAAAGACCGGGTCGTGGTACGGGAAAATGGCCAGACGACCTACTTCGCCTCTGACATCGCCTACCACATGGACAAGCTCGAGCGCGGTTTCCAGCGTGTGATCGACGTCTGGGGCGCAGATCATCACGGCTACGTCCCGCGCGTGAAGGCGGCGCTGCGGGCCATCGGCGACGACCCATCGACGCTTGACGTGTTGCTGGTGCAGTTCGCTATCCTTTACCGCTCCGGCAAACGCGTGCAAATGTCGACGCGCAGCGGCGAGTTCGTTACGCTGCGCGAGCTGCGCCAAGAAGTGGGCAAGGATGCAGCGCGTTTTTTTTATGTCATGCGCAAGTGTGAACAGCATATGGATTTTGATCTCGACCTGGCGAAATCCCAAAGCGCCGATAATCCAGTGTACTACGTGCAATATGCGCACGCGCGCGTTTGCAGCGTATTTCGCCAGTTGCAAGAGAAGGGACTCAAGCACGATCGCGCCAACGGCGATACCCATCTGCACCTTTTAAATGAGGATCACGAGCACCAGCTATTGACCACCCTAGCGCGCTACCCGGAGGTGGTAGAAGCGGCGGCGCTCGTGCATGAACCTCATCAGCTTTGTCATTACCTGCGCGAGCTGGCAAACGACTTTCATACTTACTATAACGCGCACACGTTTCTCGTCGACACTCGGGATTTGCGTGATGCCCGTCTCAACCTGATCCAAGCGACCCGCCAGGTCATCGCCAACGGCCTCGGCCTGCTGAGCGTGTCGGCGCCCGAAAGTATGTAAATCGCATCGGTGGCGAAACGACGAAAGAAAACTGTCCGGCGGCGTAAGCCCAAGATACCGCCCCACTGGCTACAACTCGCGCTTGGCCTTGCGGTCGGCATCGTGCTGACCATGCTGGTGCAGTTGGTCATACAACGTGCGAGCACGCCCGGCAGTGGCTTGCGTGCACTCTTTGGCGGCAGCGCACCCGAACAGGCGCCGGCGAAGAAGGCGCCGGCGACAAAGGCGCCAGCCGACGCGCCTAAGCCCAAATATGATTTCTACACCATCTTGCCGGAGATCGAGACGGTGCTTCCGGAAGGCGAGCCCCTTAGCGCCTCCAAGCCGGCCGGCGTCGCGCGTCGCGAAGGCGTCAGCTACGTGTTACAGGCGGGATCATTCGCCCGCTTCGATGATGCGGATCGCCTGCGCGCACAGCTCACGCTGAATGGCTTCACTGCGCACATCCAGAAGGTGACAATCGAAGGCAAGGGCGAGTACCACCGTGTGCGTCTGGGGCCCTACGGCGAGATTGCGGACCTCGACGAGGCGGACCGGCGCCTGCGCGCCCTGGGCATCCGGGGCCTGCGCCTGAAAGTGAAACGAGAGGGCTGAGCTGACTGATGGTTCCTATTTGGCCCTTTGCCCCGCATTTCTGACACCGTTCAAACGGCAGCTGACTCCTGCCGCCGCGGTTCCCAGCGCGGTCAGTTAATCCTCGAGATAGGTGTAGCCCTCCAGACCCGCCGCGAGCTCCTCGAGGTAAGTCGTTCTTTGCGCTTCTTTCAGCCAGGTCGCCTGCTCGGCCTTCTGCCGATAGGCGTTCAGAATCTGCTGCGGGTCGAAATGCACCGCACGCAGGACCTCGCTGACGGTGTCCCCGCGCAGGGGCTGGGATATCCGGTGTCCGCCGTCGGCCGTGGCCTCGACGTGCACCGAATGCGTGTCACCAAACAGGTTGTGAAGATCGCCTAGGATCTCCTGGTACGCGCCGACCAGAAAAATACCGAGCATGTACGGCTCATCGTCGCGCAGCGGATGCAGCGGCAGGCTCGATTCCACACCGTCCGCATTCACGTAGTAATCGACGCGCCCGTCGGAATCGCAAGTAATGTCACGCAATACGCCGCGACGACTCGGGCGCACGTCCAGGCGATGGAGCGGCACCACGGGAAAGATCTGGCTGATCGCCCATACATCGGGGACTGATTGAAAAAGAGAAAAATTACAGAAGTACTTGTCGGCCAGCCTTTCGTCGAGCTCATCGAGGATCTCTCGGTGCGCTCTCACACCTGCCTGCAGACGTTCCCGCAGTTGACTAAAGGTCGCATTGCCGATTTGCTCAGCGCGTGCGCGCTGGGCCAGCGTGATGACGCCGTGGTTGAACATGCCTTGCACCTCGGCCAGGCGATAACTGACATCATGGTAAACCTCGATGGGAGAACGCTCCGCTAACGCCTGCAAGCCCTCCCACATGTCGACGATAATCTGCGCGTCGTCTTCCGCCGGCGGGAC
The DNA here is from genome assembly GCA_964347935.1 of uncultured Nitrospiraceae bacterium. GTDB lineage: Bacteria > Pseudomonadota > Gammaproteobacteria > Acidiferrobacterales > SPGG2 > SZUA-472. The sequence goes on from CAYGAS010000213.1 coordinate 16,239, forward strand.
CAACGCCCCCGGTGCCAGTGCGCCCTCGACATCTATAATATTGGTGACGAGCATTGCGTGATGCGCAGTCATGGCGCGGCCCGACTCAGAAATGATGTCGGGATGCGGGAGGTCGCGCTCGTTGCAGACTTCCCACAGCGCGTGCACGATATTGTTGGCGTACTCTTGCATCGTATAGTTCGCCGAGCAGAAACTGCGTGACCGTGAGCCTTCGTAATCGATACCCAGACCGCCACCGATGTTACAGCACTGTATGGGCACGCCCAGCTGTTGCAGCTCGGCGTAGAAGCGTGCGGCCTCGCGCATAGCGACCTGAATGTGACCGATGTGGGGAATCTGCGAACCCATATGGAAGTGCATCATCTGTAGCGCATCCAGCATGCCGGCCTCGCGCAGGCGCTCAACGCTGCGCAGCAACTGCGCACCTGTAAGTCCAAACTTCGACTTCGCGCCGCCTGTGTTCTGCCACTTGCCGGCACCGATTGACGCCAAGCGCACGCGTATACCGATCAGCGGCGAGATATCGAGGGCCCGTGCTTGCTCGATCACTAGATCGAGCTCGCTCAGCTTTTCGATTACGATGTAAACCTGATGACCGAGCTGTTTGCCGATTAGTGCCAGCCTCACGTACTCGCGGTCCTTGTAGCCATTACAGACGACCATGCCTTGGGGGCGTGATTGCGCCAGCACGGCAACGAGCTCAGGTTTGCTGCCGGCCTCGAGCCCAACGCGCTCTTTATCGTGTTTCAGAATCTCGGCCACCACACTGCGCTGCTGATTGACTTTAATGGGATAGACGGCGGTAAATCGACCATCGTAATCATCTGCCGCCATGGCCTGCGCAAATGCGGCATTGAGCTCGCGTAACCGATCATGGAGGATATCGGAGAAGCGGACCAGCACCGGTAGCGCCAGACCGAGCCGCCCGATCTCCTGGGTGAGCTCATAGAGGTCGATGGCCGCGGGGTTGCGTGAGCCAAAGGGGCGAGCCACTAAATGCCCGGCGCGGTTGATGTCGAAGTAGCCGCTGCTCCAGTGCGGGACACTGTAAAGCCGCCGTGCCGCGTCGATATCCCAATCAGTCATCGACAAGAGTACGAGGTCGAAATTACTGCGGTCAGCAAGTTGAAGATGTCCAAAGCCTCTGCAAAAGTCATCGATCAAATTATGGAGGATTACGACCCGGAAGGGAATGCGAATCCACGGTTCTTGCCGCAACGAAGTCCTCTCTTGTATCTTGACCCTTGTATCTGACTTCAGGAGCTCGCGCATGACACTCGATAGCGGA
>CAYGAS010000214.1:0-3779 GCA_964347935.1 uncultured Nitrospiraceae bacterium
TGTAGGTGTAGGTGCCGATGAGGGTGATTTCCTGCAGTGTCATCCTGCGGACATCGACACCGCCCTCGTTGTCGAGCAAACCGATGTGCATCACCACGCCGCCCGGTCTGACCGCGGCAATGGCGGCCTGGCGCGTGAATTTTCCCCCGACGGCGTCGATGACGACATCGAAGTACGATTCTTGCGCAGGCTGTGCTTGCGGGTCGAAGGCGCGGCAGACACCTGTATGCTCTGCGGTCCGACGCCGCAGCGGATTGATCTCGGCCAGCTGGATCTCCCGCACTCCTTGTTCGGCCAACACCAGGGCAGCGAAGAGCCCGACCGACCCACCGCCAAAGACCAAAGCGCGTGTTTCACTTAGCGGTCGATACGCCGCCTTAGCGGCGAGATTGACGGCATGGAGCGCGGTCGCCGCGGGCTCAGTGAGGGCCGCATGCGCGGGGTCCATATCTTCAGGAATGGGGATCAGATTGCGCGCCGGCAGTGCAATGCGCTCGGCGAAGGCGCCGGCCCTGTACATGCCGATCAGGTCGCGCTGTGCACAAAGATTCTGGCGTCCGCCCAGGCAATCATCGCACTGGCCGCAGGTGATGAGCGGGTTGAGCACCGCTCGCCCACCGGTGCCCGGGCCTTCCACGACCGTGCCCGCTGCTTCGTGGCCGAGAATAAGCGGCGGCACGCGGCGCGGGTCGTGCCCGAGATAGGCGTGCATGTCCGAGCCGCAAATGCCAACGGCATCGATGGCCACAATCGCTTCATCACCCCCAGCAATCGGGGCAGGCTCATCGCGAAAAACCACCTCCCGAGTCGCGGTGTAAACCAGTGCTTTCATGTCCACTTATTTGGCGGTGAAACCGCCGTCGATGTGCAACGTCTGGCCGGTGATGTAGTTGGACGCCGGCGCGGCGAAGAATACGGTGACGCCGGTCAGGTCATCGAGCCGGCCATTACGCCCGACCGCGGTTTGCTCGGCGGCCCAACGTTCGGTCTGGGGATTGTCGAACACCGGCGCGGTGAGCGCGGTGGGAAAGAATCCCGGCGCGATGGCGTTGCACATAATGCCGTCGCGTGACCACGCCTCGGCCATCGCCCGCGTGAGCTGGCATACGCCGGCCTTGGAGGCGCCATACGCGAGGCCGTTGGCGAAGGCGCGCGAAGACTGCAGCGAGGCGATGTTGATGATGCGCCCGTATCCCTTCTCGCGCATGCCGGGAACAAATTCGCGGGCGAAGAAAAACGGTACGGCGAGATTCAAATTGAGCGTAGCGTCCCAGCTCTCATGCGAGATCTCAGTAGGGGGCTGGCGTAAGTTGACACCAGCCGCGTTCACCAGGATTTCCACCGTGCCGAAAGGTCGGCGGCATTGCCTGGCAACGTCTGCCAACTGCTCGCGTAGCGACAGATCGGCAACGACCGGCGTGGCTTGCCCGCCGCGCTTGCTGATGGCTGCGGTCGCCGCGTGCAGCTCGCTTTGCCGACGCGCCACTAGCACCACGGCCGCGCCGGCCTCGGCCAAGGCACCCGCCATCGCCTGACCGATCCCCGAACTCGCACCGGTGACGACGGCGACGCGTCCAGCGAGACTAAAGAGTGCATCGGTCGAGGCCACGGGCGTTAAATTCCTGCGAGCAACGCTGTGATCACGCCTTGAGCTCGAATGCTTCGTCAGGGAAATACTTATGAAGACGGTCGTCGCCGGTCAGCGCATGGCCCTCCATCCCCTCGGCGCGTGAGATGCGGGCGCTGGCTGTACCCACATCGCGATTTGCATCCCGCGTCATGCGTTGCCAGGTGACAGCCTTGATAAACTTGCCGACACTCAAGCCCCCCGTATAACGCGCCGCACCCTTGGTCGGCAAGATGTGATTAGGCCCGGACGCCTTATCGCCATAGGCGACTGTGGTTTCTTCGCCGAGGAAAAGGGATCCGTAGTTGCGCAGCTTTGCCAGCCACCAGTCGAGGTCGGCGGCGTGCACCTCCAGGTGCTCGGGCGCGTAGGCGTCGCTCAGCTGCACGGCTTCCTCGCGTGTGCCGACAACCACCACCTCGCCGTAATCCTGCCACGCGGTCTCGGCCGCTGTGCGGTTGGGCTCGTTGAGGCGGGCAATATAGTCCGGGACCTTGGTCATGACCTGCTCGGCAAGCGCGCGCGATGTCGTGACCAGCCAGGCCGGTGAGTCGGGCCCATGCTCGGCCTGCCCCACCAGGTCGGAAGCGACAATGTCCGCATCGGCGGTGTCGTCGGCAATGACCAGGATCTCGGTCGGTCCGGCGAACAAATCGATACCGACGCGACCGTAGAGAATGCGTTTGGCCTCGGCGACGAATCGGTTGCCCGGCCCGACGAGAATATCCGCGGGGTGGCCGGTAAAAAGCCCGAATGCCAGCGCCGCCACACCCTGTACGCCCCCCAGCGCGAGGATCGTGTCCGCACCAGCCAGGTCCGCGGTATACAGGATGGCCGGGTGAACGCCTCCGTTCTTTCGCGGCGGCGAGCAAGCGACGACATGGCTGACCCCCGCGACCTTGGCGGTGGTCACGCTCATCACCGCCGAGGCGATGTGCGCGTAGCGGCCACCGGGGATGTAGCACCCCGCGGTGTCCACGGGGATCAAGCGTTGCCCGGCAACAAGCCCGGGTGAGAGCTCGGTCTCGAACTCCTGCATGCTCGCGAGCTGCGCCTCGGCAAAGGCCTTCACGCGTTCATAGGAGAAGCGTATATCAGCCTTGACTTGGTCCGATAGCTGCGCCGATGCGGCTTCGATCTGCGCTCGGGGGACGACAATCTCGCCCGTCCAGCTGTCCAGCGTCTCGGCGTAGTGGCGGGCGCGGGCCTCTCCACCTGTTTCGATATCGTGCAACATTTCGAGCACACGCTGATGCGTGTCGTCCTCTCCGCTCTTAGGCGTTTTGGTTGCTTTCTTGAGGTATTGTGTAGCCATAGGGATCACTAACTTTCAGGTTGTCGCATAGCTATTGTCCGTAAATGACACCGGGGAGCCACAGTGCGATTTGCGGGAAGAATATGATCAGCAGCAGGCCGATCACCTGGATCACCATAAATTGCATCATCCCGGCATAGATGTCCCGCAGATCCCACTCCGGCACCACTCCTTTTAAGAAATAGGCGGATAACGCCACGGGTGGCGACAGCCAAGCCGTTTGCAGGTTGACGGCCACGAGGATGCCAAACCAAGTCAGGTTGAAGCCGAGCTCGTCGACCAGCGGCAGCAATATCGGCACGATGATCAGCACGATGGGCACCCATTCGAGTGGCCACCCGAGCAGGAATATTAGTGCCATGATCAGGAACAAGATAAACATCGGCGGCATATCAAGCTGAAGCAGGTACTCGGTCAGCATCGTCGGCGTGCCCAGCCGCGAGAACACGGCGCCGAAGAAGTTCGACGCTGCCACCAAGAACAAGATCAATGCCGAGATCTCGAGCGTCGTGATCAGCGCCTGGCGCAGGCCGGCCCAAGTCAGGCGCCGGTACGCAAGCGTCAGCAGCAACGCGCCGGCCGCGCCCATGCCCGCGCCCTCTGTGGGTGTGGCGAGACCGAACATGATGCTGCCTAGCGCCGAAAACACCAGTGCCGCCGGCGGCACGAGGCCCAGGAAAAACTCCACCCACACCTTTCTCATCGATTCGGCACGTGCCGATGGCGGCAATACCGGGCCGAGTGCAGGATTCAGATAGCAGCGAATCAGCGCATAGCCGGTATAGAGTACTGCAAGTAACAAGCCCGGGATGATGGCGGCTGCAAACAGGTCGGTGA
>CAYGAS010000215.1:0-3791 GCA_964347935.1 uncultured Nitrospiraceae bacterium
TTCGAACGGAGCGCGCGCTTCTCCTCGTAGAGCGCGCGGAAATTCACCGGGTCGATGAGCAGTTGCGGAAAGCCGCCTTTAACGATGAGGTCACAAACGGCTTCGCGGGCGAATCCCAGGAGCATCTCGGGGCAACTGATCTCAAGTAGCTCGAGCAGCTCTTCTTCCGCTACCACCCTGATCTCGAACACACCGCCCTGCTCGACTTCCACGGCAAAGCAAAGCCGCTCGCCCTTTCGCGCCTTGACGGCGACGGTCAATATAACCTCATAAAATCCTTCCGCCATCGGCCGATGAGCGACGGTGCACTCGACGCTGACCTCCTGCGTCTCCGCGATGGCGAAGATCTCCGGTACGTTGGGACACTCGAACGACGCATCCTTGAGATAGGTCTTCCCAAACTTGTAGACCCTTTCCCCTTTCGCTGTCACGTTCGCCCCTGTGCGCGCCTAGGCAAGTCTATTTCTCTACGGGCAAGTTATCTTGCTGCCACTTCATGACTCCACCGCTCAGCGTGTAAACCTTTTCGAAACCATGCTTTCGCAGGGTCACGGCACCGCGGCCCGAACGATTGCCGCTGCGGCACGCCAACACGATCGGCTTATTCTTGTGCTTCTCAAGCTCCTTGACGCGGCCGCTCAGGCTCGCCAGGGGAATGTTCACGGCATCTGGGATATGAGCCGTCTTGAACTCGCTCGCTTCGCTGACATCGATGACGACCGCGGATTCGTGATTGATCAATTGGACAGCATCCCACACATTAACGGCCTTGACGCCGTAAATCAGATGAAAGACCGGGCCGACAACGAGCAGGGCTAACACTACAACCAAAGCCAGGAAGAGGTACCAGTATTTGATTGCGAAATCTACGTATTCCATGGGCTACGCGAAATGTCTACTTGCGGCCGCTGCAAAAGGCGTCCTGCAAGGTATCTATCAACTTGACAATCCTCGCATCGGCGATTCGGTAGTAGACCTTATTGGCATCCTTGCGAAAAGCGAGTATGCCTTTGTCGCGCAGTATGGACAGATGCTGCGAGATATTGCTCTGCGAGGTGCCGACACGATCGACAATATCCTGTACGCAAACCTCGGCGCGACATCCAACGATACACAGAATCTTGAGCCGCAGGGGGTGAGCCATCGCCTTCATCGATCGCGCTGCGATGTCGATGTCTTCTTCGTTCGCGATCAGGGGTTGAACATGTTGAACAGGCGCACGCATCTACTGTTGCTCGAGAACGCCGTATATCAATATAGAATTATACAATAATATACCGTTATACAGAGCTAATATACCCTTGCCTATCTGACAAACGCCGTGCTGTGATGGGGGCTAGAAAATCGTGAAGTGGCGGTGCCGCGAGTGCCCTCGCCCCAGGTGCCGTTGCCCGACGTGTTGGCGTCCGGCAAGGGCACTGCTTTGCATGGCCCTGGTGCTACTACTGATCGCTCCCGCGACGGCACAAAGCGCCGACACCGCCAAGCAACACGCCAACGAGCTAAAGCAGCTGCGGGCACGCATCCAGCAGCTAAAGGAAGAACTCAACCAGACAAAGGGACTTCGCGACGCCGAGCGCAAGGAGTTGCAACGCCTTGATGGTCGCATCGGCACCCTTGGCGACGCGCTGGGCGAACTCGATCAAGAGCTGCGGGCACAGGCGCTAGCACTGCAGAAACTCAGCGGGCGTCAGCGTGGGGTACAGCGGCACTTGAAACGCCAGCGCCAAGGGCTTGTACGCCATGTCCGGGCGGCGTATGCGCTTGGGCAACAGGAGTACATGAAGCTCCTGCTCAACCAGGATGATCCATCTGCGGTGGGTCGCGTGATGGCCTACTACGGCTATCTCGCGCGGGCACGAAGCAGGCAGATCGAGGCCACTCGTATATCCCTAAAGGAGCTCGCCCAACTCGAGCAGCAAATCGCCGACCGCACCGGGGAACTTCGTGAGCTGCGAGCAGCCCAAGCAGAGCGCAAGCAGGCCTTGCTCGAGGTGCACAAAGAACGCAGTCGAATGCTCGCAGCGCTGGACCGGCGGCTCCACGGTCAAACACAGGAAATCAGCCGCCTGCACGGCGACGAGCGACGGCTGCAGCGTTTGCTCGATGAGTTGCAGACGCAGCTGGCCGGCATCCCTGGGGATCCTGCGTTTGAGCGCCGCTTCGGCGACGCCAAAGGCAGGTTGCCGTTTCCAACCCGGGGAAAGATCCTGGTGCACTACGGTGAGCCCAAGCGGGGAGGACAGTTGCGATGGAAAGGGGTGCTCGTCGGCGGGCAGCCGGGCCAGGACGTGATTTCAGTGGCCCGCGGGCGCGTGGCATTTGCCGACTGGTTGCGTGGATTTGGACTACTCTTGATTCTAGAGCACGGTGATGGCTATATGACGCTTTACGGCCATAACCAGGGCCTTTATGCCCAAGTGGGCGACTGGGTCGAAGGCGGCCAGGCCATCGCCAGCCTGGGTAGCACCGGCGACGTTCCGCAGCCTGGGGTCTATTTCGAAATCCGGCGGCAAGGGCGGCCGCGAGACCCCCTGGGATGGCTTAGCAAGCGCTGAGGTATGACATGTGGCAGACTTCCGCGTCGGTCGCATCTTGACGGAGAGTTGGCAATGAAGAATTTTACGCGGTACCCCCTTTTGCTGTTGCTGCTGGGGATTTTCATCGGTGCGGGTATTACCCTCGAGACGGCCGTACTCGCCGAACGGGCGACGGCTAAGTCTGCGACGACGCTGCCGCTGGACGAACTGAAGACGTTCACCGAGGTGTTTAGCCGAATCAAGTCCGACTACGTCGAGGACGTTGATGACAAGAAGCTGCTAGAGGACGCCATTGAAGGCATGCTCGCGGGACTTGACCCGCACTCGTCGTATCTCGATCCGCAAGGCTATAAAGAGGTCCGCATCGGCACCGAAGGGCAATTCGGTGGTCTCGGTATCGAGGTCACTATGGAGAACGGTTTCGTTAAGGTCGTCGCACCGATCGAAGACACGCCCGCAGCGCGCGCAGGCCTGAAGCCAGGGGATTTGATCGTTCGCCTCGATGACAAGGCAGTCAAGGGTATGTCGCTGGCAGAGGCTGTCAAGCTCATGCGCGGAAAACCCGGCTCTGATATTACGCTTACGGTGGTGCGCGAGGGCGAGGCCAAACCGCTTAAGGTCACGATCACGCGCGCTGTCATCAAGATTCAAAGTGTCAAGAGCCGGCTGCTTGAACCGGGGTACGGCTACTTGCGTGTTACCCAGTTCCAGGCAACAACCGACACCAATCTGAAGGCGGCATTGAAAAAGTTGGAGAAGGAAAACAACGGCAAGCTAAAGGGCGTGGTGCTTGATCTGCGCAACAATCCCGGCGGCGTGCTGAACGCGGCGGTGGCGGTCAGCGATACCTTCCTGAGCGAGGGCGTGATCGTTTATACCGAAGGGCGTGTTGCAGACTCGAAACTGAAGTTCACCGCCACCCCAAGTGAAACGCTTGAGGGCGCACCCATCGTGGTGCTGGTCAACGGGGGCTCGGCCTCAGCGTCAGAGATCGTGGCCGGCGCCCTGCAGGACAACGGCCGTGCAATCGTCATGGGTACGAAAACGTTCGGCAAGGGCTCGGTGCAGACCATCATGCCCATGAGCAACGGGGCGGCGCTGAAGCTGACCACCGCCAGGTACTTCACGCCTAACGGACGCTCCATTCAGGCGACCGGCATCGAGCCCGACATCAGCATGGACCAGGCGAAGCTCACGCGCGGCGACAGTGATAATGACCGATTGAAAGAAGCGGACTTAAGTGGACATCTC
>CAYGAS010000216.1:0-2364 GCA_964347935.1 uncultured Nitrospiraceae bacterium
GTCACAATTCACATCAAAGATGAGGCCGCAGTTCATGTCCGTGCAGCTTTGCCGAAACTGTTCGATCGAGGTCGCATCGCGGTTCATCAAATGACGGTCCGAGATTTCGACCCCCGCAAATCCATGCTGTGTTAGGAACGCAGGAATCTGTGACAGCGATAAGCCCTGATGGCGAACCGTGTTATTGATGCTCGATAGTGCCACGTAAATCTGCATTGGCCGGACCGCGGACAATCTCGCTTGCTGGGTTACCCCCCCAATCGCCGCCAGGAGCAAGACAGTAGCGGGTTGTTGTCTTGCCACCTGCAGTTGCCGGCTATTGCAAGCAAAGGGCGCTTTGCTAAATGACCCGGCGATTGTGCATCAATGCCCAGACTACCGAAAGCCTGCGGTAAACCCGAATGACACAAGCGAAGAGCGGCCACAGCGCGACGACGACGAGCAACCGTTAGAATTTGCGAAGCGACTCGATGCTATCTGCCCACACGGCAATTCGTAGTGCCGCAGCCGCTGCGCCTTGGTCGTTGGCGCAGTTTAAGGGCTCGACTAGGGGCCACCAGCTCCACGTCTTGCCGCCAAACAAAACCCCGCACAAGGCGGGGCGCGATTCATGCCCACCGCATGGCCCTGCGGTAAAGCTCTACGCGCTCCCTAGTTTGCTGCGCTGCATTACGGCGCGCGATGAGATTGGCCTTTTGCTGATTCAGATCATAGTAACGCCACGTTACCCCGCGTAAAGATTCACTTTGTGCTGCACAGGTGCGAACAGGGGCGGCGCGTAGCGGCTAAGTCATCCGAGCGAGTCGTCGCCGGTAGCGTCCACGCCACCCGCCAGGCGTGACACCTTGCGCGTTCTGAGGGGTCTTCCGCAGGTCTTCGATTTACGGTGCAGGTAAAACCATCGATTCTCGAATAATTTAGTTGCTGAACCGCGAATAGGACGGGCAGAATCCCGCTCGAGCAACAGTGATTCGGTCTCGGATCCAGTTGCAATCTTGGATCCGCGGAGAAAAAGACAGCCGCACAACACACGGTCGGAATTGAGCTCATAAGGAGTAGGAATCATGAAAAGAGTGCTATTGGGAAAACTTATGATCGCCGCGCTGGTCGGGTCGTTTGCGGCCTGGCGCGTCACGCGAACGCCAGGGGCACGCGGTCCGGTGGGGCGATCCAACGCAGGAGAGGCCGTCATGAAGGTTCCCCTACACATCGTCGCAGCTCTGGGCGCGCTGGCGTTCGCCCCTCAGGCCGCACTCGCACAGGACCAACCGACGCCGCATCTCGAGTGGTCGCTCTACGCCTTGCTCATCTTTGCCGTGTTGGTCGCCGTCGGCGCGTATTTCAGGAAGACGATGGACAGGAAGCGGGTGACCCTGGCCACCGTGCGAGAAAATAAGGCCTCTCCGGTCGTGTCAGTAGGGCCCAACACCTCCGTGGCCGACTGCGTGCGCGACATGAACGCCAAGAGGATCGGCGCGATGATCGTGATGGACGGCGATCAGCTCGCAGGTATCTTCACGGAGCGCGACGCACTCAGCAAGGTACTCGGCGAGGGGCGCGATTCGACCAAGACCAAGGTGTCCGAGGTGATGACGCGCGATCCTCTGTGCGTGCCGCCGAGCACAACGGTTGAGGAGGCGATGGGGATCATCACCAATCGGCGCATCAGGCACCTGCCCGTAGTCGAAAACGGCCGTGTCTTAGCCATGGTCTCCAGCGGCGACTTGACGCGGTGGCTGGTGGAAGACCAGGAAAAGTCTGTGCGCGAGCTCGTCGACCTGACGACCGGCGGCAAAAACAGGGCATGAACGCATGGCCCGGTGCGGCGTGCCGGCGGGAGCCGGATGCCGCACGCACGACAGGCGCGTCGACACGACCCAGCTGTTGATCGTCAGAGCCAAAGCCGAACTCGATGGGTTCGGGCGCGAAGAGGCAGAGAAGGCCCCTTTACGTACATCCAAGATGCCTGATGGCATCAGGCGGTCGAATGCGAGCGCCGGTCCCGTCCAAACCGACGTTCGGGTCCTTCCCAGTGCCGGCCTTTCATTGGAGCCCGTTGATCCTCGCTGCTCATACGCCGATCGCCATGGTGCACATAACGGCACCGACACGCTGTGGTCGTACACTCGGGTAGGGGCAGCGGCGGCGCCTCTATCGACAGGAAGCGTTTGCCGACGAGGTGCTTGGCCGTCTCACAGGCATCCTGTCGTGACCGAATTGAGACACTGTGGTAAGGGTTTGGCTTGTCCTGGGTCGTTGGCGTTTTGGGCCTATACGCTCGCTGCGCAGGGGCTGCGCGCAAACGCCACACCACGATGCCAACGATACCCAACATGACAATCAGGAGCACGAGGTTTTCCGCAG
>CAYGAS010000217.1:0-31998 GCA_964347935.1 uncultured Nitrospiraceae bacterium
TATTCCTCGTTTCAGTATCTCGCCGATCTACCGGTCGACTATCTCAAGATAGACGGTGAACTCGTGCGCCGGGCAACGCAGGAGCCGAGAGTGCGCAGCATCTTGCGCGGCATCCGCGACATCGCCGAGGATCTCGGCCTGGTCACGCTCGCGGAGTGGGTCGAGGATGCCGTGACCGCTGATCTGCTGCGCGAGATCGGTATTCACTGGGCGCAAGGTTACTACTTCGGGCGCCCGCAACTACAAGTCCAGCCGGCCATCGCATTAAGTCACGCGTGAGATGCGTCTGTATCTCGTGCAGCACGCGCAGGCCCAGCCCGAGGACGTCGATCCCACGCGCGCATTGAGCGCCAACGGCCGCACGGACGCCGAACGCGTGGCCGCGCTACTTGCAGGCCAGCTCCTCGGCATCACGCGGGTGCTTCACAGCGGCAAGACACGCGCGGAGCAGACCGCTGCGATCCTGGCGCCCGCGATCGCCCGTGGCGCGCCGTTGCAGGCGGTCAGCGGCATGAACCCGCTGGATGACCCGGAGCCGTGGGCGCAAGAAATCGATGCCTGGACCGAAGACGTCATGCTCGTCGGCCACTTGCCCTTCATGTCGAAACTAGTCTCGCGTTTGCTCGTGGGTGACGCCGATGTCGGCGTGGTGGCCTTTGAACCGGGCAGTGTGGTGTGCCTGCAGCGTCAGGACGCGCACTGGACGATCGCATGGATGCTGCGTCCGGCTTTGCTACCGGCCTGAGCGCGGCTGTCGGCGAATTTTACACATCGGCCTTGCGGTCTAGCGATTGACGCCTGCCTTCGCCTCAGGCAAGCTGCTGAAGGATACGTTGGTCTCGCCCGCTAGGGCTCGATGTGTCGTATGAGTCCTTTCCGCCCTACAGTCGCGCATGCTCTGGTTATAATCGCCGCCGCCACGCTGGTAGTGGGCTCGATGCCGGCGCGCGCCGAGCACGATAGTGCCGCAGTCTGTCCCGAGCCGCGCGCGTCGGTACCCCACGTCGGCCTTGAGGATGTCTACCGCAACATGCCGTTTCAGCCGGGCGAGCGTGCGCGCTACAGCGTGGCCTACATGGGGGTGCCGGCCGGGTTTGGCGTGATGACGGTCGACCCGCCCGCCAACATGGGTGGCAGCTGGCAGCGCGCGTTTCGCGCGCAGGCGCACACCGGAGACTGGTACAGGCGTGTCTACGACGGCGAGGGCTCGGTGATGGCACTGTCGCGGCCCTCAGACTTCGGTGCGACCGGTTACTGGTATGAGCAAGAGGGACAGACGCTGATGGCCAAACGCACCCACAGAAAGCGGGTGCTCACCTTCGAGCAAGAGGCCTGCAAGGTCATCGAATATACGAAGCGAACCGGAAAGCTCGCCCACAGCGAGGAGGTCGCCCTGTCCTACGGCGCCACCGACATGCTGTCGGCCCTCTATTACCTGCGCACCATGGACTACGAGATCGGCAAAGTGGAGCGCAGACTGCTGTACGCCTCTGGCAAGAACCTGTGGCTCGAAGTAAGTCCCGTTGGCTACGAAACGCTCACTGTTCCCGCCGGCACCTTCAAGGCGCTGAAGCTCGAGCTGCAGGCCTATTTCCGGAACGAGCGGCTGCGCAAACGTAATGTCGAGATCTGGCTAGTTCCGGATCACCCCAACAAGCCGATCGTGCGCGCAGACGCGCAGATGAAGATCGGTCAGGTGCGACTCGAGCTCATGGAGTTCGTAGCGGGGCTGTCGGCCGGGCGCCCGGTCAGTGGCACGAATCCCGAACGATCATCCGCACTTGCAGCCCGCTCGATCGAGCGCTGAGTTGGCTACGTGCGCCCGCGTTCAAGCAGGCTCGCGATCGCCAGGCATTCGAGCCCGAACGGCAGATAACCGGCATAGCCAAGGAGCGGCATGTGAAAGATCTCGAAACGCTGCACGAAGGGAACGGAGTATCGCCAATGTGCAAGGCTGTGGTAGTTCCATAGCTCCCACAAGAGGCCGCACAACAACGCCGCCAGCGCCGCCTGCCACAGTACACGCCAGTCGCCGTGTCTCAGCGGTGCGAAGATCGTTTCTCGCCCCATGAGCGCTTGGAGCGCCGTAATCGCCAAAAGCGGCGAGAGCCATAAGAACGCATAGAAATAATCCGGCCACACGCCGATCGCGGTCAGCGTCGTAGCGGCCAGCGCCAACGCTAGCGCGGCGATAACTTTGTATTCGCGCCCGCGGAGACGCCACGCCGACACCAGACCCGCGCTCAGGCGCGGGTACGTTGCCAACCATTCCCGGGTACCGAGCACCGCCGGCAAGACCGTGGCGAAGGGCAAGGTGGCATACCAGAAGTATTCCCAGGGACTGAAGGTGCTCGGGCTCACGTAGTACCAGTTCTGCACAAAACGGTTTAGATACTCGAACGACCACCAGAAGGCCGCGCTTAATGGAAACAACGCGATGAAGTAGTACGGACGATTGCGCAGCATGCATTGGCCGCTGCGCCGCCACGTCAACGCGTTGATGAGCAGGATGTAACCGAGCCAAAGCGGGCTGAAGGTGAATTCCTGCCAGCGCTCGAACCAGGAGAAGCGATTCCACGCAAGCCACCAGGCAAGCGCCAGGATCGCGATGCCCGCCCATCCCCACCACGGAAAGGGCGATGCGGGTTGGGTCCGACCGACCCCGGTGTGCGCCCGCAAGACGCGATAGACGAACGGGCCGATGCAGACAATGACGAGTGCGCTCAGGAGCCAGAACATGGGCCAAGAGAACGGCGCATGGGCCACGTAACCCGTATCGGGGGGGAAACGCAGATACGGCGCGAGCGGCCTGCCGGCCAGCACGATGCCGAGCAGCGGCAGGCCGATCAGCATCGACGCCAGCGCGCCTAACAAGGCGAGATTTTTTTTCGCACTCCCGCTCGCCCTCAGGGCTGAGAGCGATGGCTCGGCCGACATCAGTGGATAGCGCCCAATAAGGCTTCGATCATTTCTTCCGCTTGCCGGCGGTAACCGCCGCCGAACAGATTGAGATGATTCAACACGTGGTAGAGGTTGTACAAAGTCTTGCGCAACGCATACCCCGGATGCAAAGGATAGGCGTCGCGGTAGGCCGCGTAGAAACGCGAGGGAAATCCTCCGAACAGCTCGGTCATCGCCAGATCGGCCTCGCGGTCGCCGTAGTAAACCGCCGGGTCGAAAATCACGGGCTCGCCCCGATCGTCGATCATGTAGTTGCCGGACCAGAGATCGCCGTGAAGGAGCGACGGTTGCGGTGTATAGTCTTTAAAGAACGCGTCCAAGTCACTCAGTAATGCCTCCCCCTTGCTTTGCAGCGCGCCGCCGTAACCGTTGTCTGCGGCCAGTCGCAGCTGGAACTCAAGCCGGTGCATGCGCCAGAATTCGCTCCAGCCATCGCACCATGTGTTCACTTGCGGCGTGGAGCCGATAGTGTTGTCACGCCGCCAGCCATAGCGCTCGCTGGTCACGGCGTGCATGCGCGCCAGGTCGCGGCCGAACTGCTCCATGCCGTGCTCGCCGGGTTTGCCATGAGGGACATACTCGAGCACGAGATAGGCGTAACCTTGCGCGTCGCCGCAGCAGATCGGTGTCGGCGCCCGCAGCGTGTGGCTTTGCTGGATTTCGCGCAAGCCCTCGAGCTCGGCGGCGAACATCTCGATTTGCGCACCCTGATTCAACTTCACGAAGAACTGCTTGTCATTGCCTTCCAGAATCATCGCCGAGTTGATGCAGCCGCCGCCGACTGATCGTTGCCGGCGCACGTGAAAGGCGGCGCCAGTTTCGGCGGCGATGTGCTTGGCAATTTCGGCTGACAGCGACATGCTCGGCATCCCCAGCTAGCCGAAGCGATCACGGTCATGCGGCTCGCGAAAATCGACAAGCGGGCCGACCGGGACGATACCGCGCGGGTTCAATGAGGTGTGGCTACGAAAGTAATGCTCCTTGATATGTGCGAAGTTGCAGGTCGCCGTCACCCCTGGCATTTGATACAAATCCCTGAGGTAGCTCCAGAGGTTCGGGTAATCGACAATCCGCCGCAGGTTACATTTGAAATGGGTGTAGTAAACCATATCGAAGCGAAGCAGCGTTGTAAAAAAACACCAGTCCGCTTCGGTGAGCTGACGGCCGCAAAGGTAACGCTGCCGCGCGAGATGGCGCTCCCAATGATCGAGCGCTTGGAACAGCTCAGCGACAGCTTCCTCGTACGCCTCCTGAGTGCGCGCGAAGCCGGCCCGATACACGCCATTGTTGACGGGCTCGTAGAGCGCATCGATGGTCGCATCGATCTCCTCTACAAGTGACGCCGGACAGAAATCGTCTGGCTTGGTGGCGAGCCCCGAAAAAACCGTGTCGAACATACGCATGATGTCGCGCGACTCGTTGTTCACTATCGTTTCCTGTTGCCGGTCCCACAGCACGGGTACCGTCACGCGGCCGGTGTAGTGGGTGTTAGCCTTCACGTAGACTTCACTGAGATAGCGCGCACCGTTTACCGTGTCGGGGAGACAGCCGGGATTGTCGCTGAATTGCCAACCCTGCTCACCCATGAACGGATCGACCACCGACAAGGAGATCGCGCCTTCGAGACCCTTGAGCGCGCGCATAATGAGCGTGCGGTGTGCCCACGGGCAGGCGTACGAGACGTAGAGATGATAACGACCGACTTGCGGGCGAAAGTCCGCATTGGACTCTGTACCGACCCAGCGGCGGAATTGGGTCTCCGCGCGAACGAATCGCCCACGCGCATCGGTAAGCAGCGGTTTGGGTGACCATTTTCCGTCAATCAGCAGTCCCATCTGCGGGCCCCTTTGATGAGCCCCAGTATACGGCCCACCCACCCACGCCGCTCGTCGGCCGATCGGCCGGTCTCGTCGGCTAGATATACACAGCACTTTCGGGCCCTGGTAGCGGCGTCCCGCCGCAGCTAAGCCGCTCCGCGGCGGAAAGCCGTGGCTTTCATCTAAGTCATTGAAATTTCTCAAAGATGGGCGGTCGCCTAATTTTTGATCAAAGCGGCCGCGCCTATCGAAACTGCCGGACTAACGTGGGGGCGGAAACATTTACTAACAGCCTTATCCACAGGTTCGTGTACAGAATCTGTTAATAAATCCATTCCTGATTGCTTGACAGAGACTTAGCCGCGGGGCGGTGACGATGTGCGCACGCATGCCCGGATCGTCGCTGTGATAAATTGCCGCCATGTCGGCATCGACCCCCGTACTTCGCATTGCGGTCCCGGCCCCATTACGCCGCTGCTTCGATTATGCCGCCTGCGACGACGATCGCCGGCTGCGGCCGGGCGTGCGCGTGCGTGTTCCCTTCGGGCGACGGGAGTTGGTCGGTTTCCTTGTCGACATTGCTGAACAGCCGGCCATCAGGCGCGAGCGCCTAAAACCGGTCGTGCGCGTGCTCGACGACGAGCCGGTTTTGCCGCTGGACTTGTTCGCGCTGCTGCGATGGGCCGCCGATTACTATCACTTTCCCCTGGGTGAAGTGTTGAAAGCCGCTCTGCCGGCGAGTCTGCGCCAAGGCCGGGACCTAACACTCGCACAGCCGCCGGTTTGGCTACTCACCACGCAAGGGCGGGCCGTGATCGGCGATCCGCCCGCCCGCGCACCCGTGCAAAACAAAATTCTGGCTGCGCTCGCGCAATCACCGGCGGGGCTCGATGCGGCGGCCATGGCCCAGGTCGCCGCTGGCTGGCGCGCGGCTGCGCGCCAACTCGAGGCCAAGGCCTGGATTCGAACACAACCGCGCCCGCTCGAGGCCGCGACGCGAGGCACGCTCGCCCCCGGCCCGGTGCTCAGCGCAGCACAACAGGCGGCGGCAGCAACAATTAGCCAGGCGCTCGATTCATACCAGGCCTTTCTGCTGCACGGTATTACCGGCAGCGGCAAGACCGAGGTCTATCTCGATGTGATCGCAGAGGTGCTGGCCCGTGGGCAGCAGGCGCTGGTGTTGGTGCCGGAGATCGGACTCACTCCCCAGTTCCTTGCGCGGGTGCGTGCGCGCCTTAGTAAGCCGGTCGCGGTGCTGCACTCGGGATTGAGCGACCACGAGCGCTTGTCGGCCTGGCTCGCGGCGCGTGACGGCCAAGCCGGGATCGTGGTCGGCACGCGTTCGGCCGTGTTCGCACCGTTGCGTGCGCCGGGCGTGATCATTATCGATGAAGAACACGACGCTTCGTACAAACAACAAGACGGTTTTCGCTATCACGCGCGCGATGTCGCGATTATGCGCGCCCATCGCAGCGGGATACCTGTCGTACTCGGTTCGGCGACGCCATCGCTCGACACCTTGCAGCAAGTACAGAGCGGCAAGTATCGCCAACTCGATCTACCCGATCGCGCCGGGTCGGCATCGCTTCCCGAGATCCACTTGCTCGATTTGCGACGTTTGCCGCTCGCTGACGGTCTGTCGCCGCCGCTGGTGGAGCAGATCGGCCAACGGCTTGGGGCGGGTGAACAAAGCCTGTTATTCATCAACCGCAGGGGTTATGCACCGCTTTATATGTGTCATGACTGCGGCTGGTTTGCGCCGTGCCGACGCTGTGATGCCAGGTTGACCCTGCACAGCCGCAGCCAGCGTTTACGTTGTCACCACTGTGGCGGCGAGAGCCCGTTGCCCTCTTCCTGCCCCGAGTGTGGTGCCGCCAAGCTGCGTGCGCTTGGCGAGGGCACCGAACGCGTGGAGGGTGCGCTTGCGCGTCTCTTTCCGCGGGCCCGCATCGTTCGCGTCGACCGTGATAGCACCCGGCGCAAGGGGGCGCTGGAGGAGACCTTGCGCCGCATCAATCGCGGCGAGGCCGATATCTTGGTGGGCACGCAGATGCTCTCGAAGGGGCATGACTTTCCCAATGTCACGCTTGTCGGCGTGCTCAATGCCGACCAACGGCTCTATAGCGTGGATTTCCGCGCCAGCGAGCAGCTTATGCAGCAGATCATCCAGGTCAGCGGTCGTGCCGGTCGCGGGGTCAAGCCGGGCGCCGTCTGGATTCAGACCTTCCATCCCGGGGACCCGGTGTTCGCGGCGCTGCGCCGCCACGACTATCTCGGCTTCGCCCGCCATGCGCTGGCAGAGCGGCAAAGCGCCAGGTATCCGCCTTTCATGCACTTCGCCCTGCTGCGCGCGGAATCGCCCAAACCACAGGCGGCGCTACGCTTCATGCAGGTCGCCCATCGTCTCGGCCAGGTGTGTCGCAAGGGTACCGAGGTCGAGCTGATGGATCCGGTGCCCGCGCCGATGGAACGCCGCGCGGGCCGTTATCGCGCGCAGCTGCTCGTTCAGGCGCCGCTGCGGCGCGTGCTACACCAGTTTCTTTGCAGCTGGTTGACACGCTTGGACGAAGCGCCGGCCGGCAAGCGCGTGCGCTGGTCGCTCGACGTCGATCCCATCGACATGCATTAGGCTAGTCGAGCGCTTGCCTGCCGGCAGCGGTCAGGCGATAAATGCGCCAGCCGCTATGCTCGCCGTCGCGGCAGAGGCCAAAAGCGAAGGGTGGCGCGCGACCGATGAGCGCGAAGCGCAGGTCCCTGAACCAGACACAGGTGCCGCTGCCGTTGTCGATCCGATAGAGCGCGGGGAGCAATGCGAAGGCACGGTACCCGCGCAGCAGGTCCTCATTCCAGACGGCACGGGCCAAGGTCGTCTCGTCGCCGGCGTGACCGAAACGCGGAACCTCTTGCCACTGTGCCAGCGCGACCGGCCGGTAAGCGGCCCAGGCATGGCGCAATGTTCCGGCGTCGGCGGGTGGTGGGTCGGGCACGCGCTTGCGCAGCAGGCTGACGTAAGCGAGGTGGTAACGATCATCGCGCGCGACCACGAGCATCCAGTTGAACGGCGAAAAAGGCTGCGGCAGCGCATGAATCGTTGCTGCTTGCATGCCATGCCTATCGCCGTAGTGCTTGGCGATCGCCAGCGCGCGCTCGTGCAAGACTGCCTGGGCGCCGATGTAGCACGCCAGCACGGCGACCGCACTTAAGGCGGGTTTGCGGTTGGCACGCCATAGGAGCGAGCCAAGGAGCCCGCTGGCAACGATGGCCGTGAGATAGGGGTCGATGATGAATGTGGTGGACCACGCCAGGCGCGCATAGGAGATGGGGCTAAAGATCATGCTGCCGAAGGACGTAATGAAATCCATGAAGATATGCAGCCCGATCACGATAAAGCACACGCCAGCAAACGCGCGCCAGCCGTAACGAGGACGCCAGAGCGCGCTGAACAGTAAGGCCAGCAGCAACGCCCAAAACGGCCACAGCACCACGGAGTTTAACCAGGCGCGGTGGTAGACCAGATAGGCCAGCGGATCGAGAAAGCGCCAGAAGAAATCAGCATCCGGAAAGGCCGAGGCGAGCGCCCCGGCGAGTACGCGCGTGCGCACCGGCAACTGGTCGGCACGCGGTGTTGTTGGTGCGGTTGCGCGCGCCAGCAGCGCGCCGCTCATGATATGAGTGACCGGATCCATCGTCTTCTGGCTTTACGCCTGTGTGTGCCCATCTTCGGGCGTTGCTACACGAAAAATCCTATGACTTTCAATATATTAGAGGAAGTATGCTAGCCGACGGGTTTGACGACGACAAGCACCACACTCCCGATCAGGATCAGCACGGGCAGCTCGTTGGGCCGGCGGGGGTACACGTGCCGGTGGCGGTTTGCGGTCCCGCTTGAAGTCGAGCAAGAGCTTGCCGCAATAAGCATGATACGCGATCAGCAGCGGCAGCTTGAGTGTAGCCAAAGGCCGCTGACGCCATAAGCCAGCCAAAGCCACACGCCTAGGACCACGCCAAGGACTGCACTCGGAGTCATGATGCCGTAGTAGGGCTCGCGCCCCATTAGCTTGAAGCCTTCGATGCCCACGGCAGCGTCGGCCATGGCGTTGTAAACATAACGTCCCGGCAGATAGTACAGTTCGGCAAACCACGTCACCACGAAGATAATGTGAAAGGCCTTGATCCATAGAAACGCCATTGTCGATGCTGCCTGCCGTAGTCACACCGATGTCGCGCCGATTCTAACGCATCCCCCCTTAGGCACCGGCGTTGCGCACGCATCTGGATCTGCCATGATTCAAAGATGCGCCACTCGCTGCTCCTGTCTATGCTCATCGTGGTCACCCTCGCGTCGGGCTGTAGCACCGATTGGGTCAAAGAACAGTACGAGGAGTATCGTGCGCAGGACAAGGCGCTCGACGCGCAGACCATCGCCGCCGGCCTGAAACAGGCGCTCGAGCACGGCACCCGGCGAGCGGTGAGCGCGCTCGGGCAGGTCGATGGTTATCTCAAGAACCCGCCGGTGCATATTCCGGTGCCCGATCAACTGCAGCGCGCGGAAAGTCTGTTGCGACGCGTCGGTGGCGGCAGGTATGCGGATCAGTTCGTCGCCAGTCTCAATCGCGCCGCCGAGAGGGCCGCGCCTCAGGCCAAGTCGATTTTTCTCGATGTCATACAGGCGATGACGATCCAAGACGCCGTCGGGATTCTCAGGGGCTCGGACGACGCGGCGACACAATATTTTCGTCGCCATTCCCAAGCGCGGCTGACGGCGACCTTCCGCCCGCTGGTGGCGCGCGCCACCAGCGAAGTGGGGGTGACGGCTTATTACAAGCGTTTTGTGGAGAAGGCCGCCGCCACCGGTCTGGTCGACACGCGCGACCTGGATCTTGATGACTACGTTACGCGCAAGGCGCTCGACGGCCTGTTTTACATGATCGCGCGGGAAGAGAAACGCATCCGCGAAGATCCGATCGCCCGTACGACCGAGCTGTTGCGAAAGGTATTCGCCAGCTAACTGGCCTCTGTAGTCACGGTGCGCACGCCAGTGGCCGGTATGTGCTCGAGCTCGGCATCCTCGGCGCGCAGGAAGAGACCTAGTAGATCATTCAACAGACGGCTTCCCAATGCGCTTGCTTGTATCGTTTTTGTATCCCAGCTGAGCAAGCCCTTAGCGACCGCAGCGCGCAAGCTCGGTATCACTAGCGATAGCGGCAGACCGGTACGTTCCTGGAACAGATGGGTGGGAAAGCCGTCTGTGAGACGCAGTGCGTTCATCATGAACTCGATCACGGCGTCCTGCGGCGACAGGCGTTGCTCGCCGGCGATGCCCGCCGGGGTGCCGGCTTTGGTGACGTAAGCATTGGGCTTTTTCACTTTAAACAGCCGCGTGATCCCCTGCGGGTCACTGATCTTGGCATGGGCACCGGCGCCGATGCCGAGGTAATCGCCGAACTGCCAGTAATTCAAATTATGTCGGCAGCGCTTGCCCGCGCGGGCGTAGGCCGAGACCTCGTACTGGCGATAACCGGTTTGCGCCAGCAAGGCTTGCAGCTGTTGCTGTGTTTCCCAAAGGCTGTCGTCATCCGGCAGCGGCGGGGGCTTGGCCCAGAAGACGGTGTTCGGCTCGATCGTCAGCTGATAGAGCGAGAGGTGATCGGGTGCGAGGCCGATGGCGGTTTCGAGGTCCGCCAGCGCTTGCGCGAGGCTTTGTTGCGGCAAACCGAACATGAGATCGAGGTTGAGGTTGCCAAACCCTGCCGCCCGTGCCGCCTCGACCGCCCGCAGTGCCTGCTCGCGTCCGTGAATGCGGCCGAGCAGTTTTAACTTCGCGGGTTCGAAACTCTGAACGCCGATGGAAAGCCGGTTGACGCCGGCCTCGCGAAAGCCTAGAAAGCGCGCCGTATCCACGGTGCCCGGATTCGCTTCCAGCGTCACTTCGGTGTCGGCGTCAAACGGCAGGCGCGCACGGAGGCCAGACAGCAAGGCATCGATCGACTCGGGCACAAACAGACTCGGCGTGCCGCCGCCCAAGAAGATCGACATGATCCGCCGCCCCCACACCCGCGGCATGTCCTGATCGAGATCGCGCAGCAGCGCCCCGACATAGGCGCGTTCGTTTATTTTGTCGGGCGTGCGGTAGGAATTGAAATCACAATAGGGGCACTTGCGCGCACACCAGGGGAGGTGCACGTAAAGTGACAGTGGTAGGGGTTTTGTCCGCTCAAACGGACGCTGGTCATTCACGCGCAAGCTAACAGATTTCTTGGCGCATGGCTGCCAGCAGTTTTGTTAACGCCTGGCCGCGATGGCTGAGCTCGTTCTTGACGTCCGCTGGCAGCTCGGCGGCCGAGCAGTTGTGTGTCGGCACGAAGAACACGGGGTCGTAACCGAAACCTCGTTCGCCGCGGGGTTCGAACAAGATGCGCCCTTCCCAGGTGCCTTGAGAAATAATCGGCGTGGGATCGGCCGCATGGCGCAGATAGACCATCAGGCATTGGAAGCGCGCCGTCCGCCTGGCTTCAGGGACATGGACCAGCTCTCGTAGCAAGCGCTCGATGTTTGCCTGGTCGTTGCCATTCACTCCGGCATAACGCGCGGAGTGGATGCCCGGCGCGCCGTAGAGCGCGTCGACCTCAAGCCCGGAATCATCGGCGATGGCGGCAAGATCGGTATGGCTGGCGGCATTGCGGGCTTTGAGGATGGCATTCTCGACAAAGCTCAGACCCGTTTCTTCGATCTCGGGCACGCCACGTTCCCCCTGGGGAATGATGCTCAGGTCCAGATCGGCGACTAAGCGACTGATCTCACGCACCTTGCCGGGGTTGTTGCTGGCAAGGACGATGCGCGCGCTCATGCCGCGAGGCCGAGGACGCGGCGTTGATGCCCGATGAGAGCCTTGATGCCGCTTCGGGCGAGCTCGGTCATGGCCAGCATCTGCTCGAGCGTGAAGGGCTCGCCTTCGGCCGTGCCCTGAACCTCGATGAAGCGGCCGCTATCATCCATCACGAAGTTCATATCGGTCTCGGCATTGGCGTCCTCGGCGTAGTCGAGGTCCAGCACCGCCTCGCCCTCGTAGATGCCGGCGGACACCGAGGCCACCAGATGACGGAAGGGGTCGCTTGCGATCAGACCGCGTTCTTTTAGATAGGTGACACCGTCGACCAGCGCCACACAGGCGCCGGTGACCGAGGCCGTGCGCGTGCCCCCGTCTGCCTGAATGACATCGCAGTCCACCGTCAACGTGCGTTCGCCGAGCAGCTTGAGATCGACGGCCGCGCGCAGTGCGCGGCCGATCAGGCGTTGGATTTCCATGGTGCGCCCGCCTTGTCGCCCGCGCGCCGCTTCGCGCGGCATGCGCTGGCTGGTCGAGCGCGGCAGCATGCCATATTCCGCCGTGACCCAGCCTTGCCCCATACCTTTTAGGAAGTTGGGCACCTTTTCATCGACGCTGACGGTGCAAATCACGCGGGTGTCGCCGAATTCGACCAATACAGAGCCCTCGGCGTGGCGTGTGAAACGCCGTGTAATCGTGACTGCGCGCAATTCATCAGGTTTACGTCCGCTAGGTCGCATCAGTGCAATTCCCGGTGATCAGGGGCGTCCCCGTCGAGCGTTATTGTACGTCCGCACTAGGACCAATGAAACGCGCGAGGCCCGAGGCTGCTATTTTTGCTCGAGCCTCTTGATGAAGTTCTCGATCTCTCGAAGCTCGCGCTTCATTGACTTCTTTCTGTGCTTGGATCCGGGCGCTGATGTTGCACCGGACCCTTCTTTGGGCCGCTTGGCGCTCGATCTTTTTACCTGCGCCTTTTGCGCGAGCATCTTGTTCTTGGCGATTTCCCAAAGCGCCTCCTGATCGACACTCAGCGCCGCATTAGCCTGGAGCGGGGGACCTTTGGGCGCGGCATCTTGCCACTCCAGGCATACCGCGCTCATGTTGTCGCAGGCCTGGCGCCTGCGCTCCTCCGCTTCGATAAACATTTCTTCTATGCCTTCGTCCAGCGAGTCATAGTCGAAATAGGCCCCGAGCTCATTGGGGTTGAACGCCTCCCATACACCGTCGCTGCAAAGGAGCAAGATATCGCCGCGCTGGAGCGCCGTTTCCTCGCCCAGGCTGATCGTCGGTTTGTACGGACCACCGACACACTTAAGCAACCGGCTCTTGTCAGGATGGCTCAACATCTCGTCTTCTGTAATCACACCGTCTTCCCGCAACCGCTCGGTCGCCGTGTGGTCGAGGGTGCGCGTTAGCACTTTGCCGTTGCGGAAGTGGTACAAGCGACTGTCGCCCACATGCGCCCAGTAGGCATAACCTTCCTGGACGAGACACAATACGCAGGTGGTTCGCGGCGCGATCCCGCTGGCGATTGATTTTGCGTACTGGACGATGGCGTTGTGCGCCTGCAGGATCGTGAGCGCGAGGAAAGCCGAGGGTTGCGTGATCAACGGCTGCTTGATGCGCTCGAAGGCGCGCACCGCCGTCTGGGCCAGGGCCTCTGCCGCCAGGTCGCCGCCCGCGTGTCCGCCAAGTCCATCGGCCACTGCCAGCAGCACCGCGTTTTCGCGCTCGGCATGTGCGACCCGGTCCTGATTGCTGGAGCGACCGCCGACTGCGGTGTGACTGGCGAGGTGGTACTTCATGTTCGCGCTATCTAACTAGGCTGACGTTGCGCAGCCAGCCTAACAGACGCTGCAAGTATCCATCGTGACCTTGTTCAAGCTTGGCGAGCCAACTCTGATTCATGAAATCCAATAGCTCCTGCACGCTCTGCGGACGCGCGGCCGGATCCATCTTCAGGCACCAATCGACAGCCTCGAGCAGCGGCCGCGAATAGCGTCGGCCAAAAGTGCGCACCGCCGGCTTTAAGGTATCGAGCACGGCACGATCGGTTGCTGCGGGTGGTGCACGTCCGCTCATGCACGCCCACATGGTGGCACCGACCGCGTAGATATCCGTCCAAGCCCCGACTTCGCCGTGTCGATGCTGCTCGATGGGCGCGAAGCCCATGGTAAGTGTGTGCGGACCCTGCGGCTTGTCGTCGTCTATTGCCAGCATGCGGGCTGCGCCGAAGTCGAGTAGCAGTGGTCGTCCGCCCGGGCGCAGATAGATGTTGGCCGGTTTGATGTCGAGATGCAGCAGTTGGTTCTTGTGCAGCTCCCACAGCCCGAGCAGAAGTTGCGGAAACACTTTGCGGATGAATTTCTCGCTCAGTCGGCCGGAGTGGCGTTTGATATAGGAACGCAGATCCTTGCCGCGCTCGTACGCCATGACCAGGTAGACGGTGTTGTTGGCACGAAAGAAGTCGGTGACGTGAACGATATTGGGATGGCTGACCTTCGCCAGGGCCGCCGCCTCATCGAAAAAGCGCTTGATGCCCTTGCGGAAAGTATTCGACGGCTCGCCGGAAATGCTTTCGACGCTGGCATCTTCCAGTCGCCGCGCCTGATCCAAGGGGAGGTACTCTTTGATGGCGACTTGCAGGCCGTCTTCCACGTTTGTCGCCAAATACACAATGCTGAAGCCGCCGCCACCGAGTGTTCGCTCGATGCGGTATCCGTGCAACAGGAATCCATTCGGGAGCGCAGCCGCTAGTTCTTTCATGCCACTTCGAAGCGGAATCTTAACTGTCCCGCCGCCTACTCATCAGTCGACTTGTTGTCGCGGCAGGCTGGCATCTGGACTCCTTGCGGCGGGAGCGCGATCGCGCAGCCTTTCTTTAAGGAATCTCGCCCATGGGCGGGGCCCGGCGGAGGAGTCCAAGCCTCCAGCGTTTACCATTATCAAACATAGCTTAAAATGGCGAAACTAGCGACAGCACGCCCCGTCGCCGGAAGCCCCGCGCCTATCCGGTGGCCAACCGCGAGGGATTCTGATGACACTAAGCATGACCGCCTTTGCCCGCTGCGACCGGGACACACCTTGGGGCAGCCTGGTTTGGGAGCTTCGATCGGTAAACCACCGCTATCTGGAGGTGGTCTCACGCTTACCCGACGAATTGCGCAGCCTGGAGCCGCAAGTCAGGCTAGTTATCGGGCAGCAGCTGGCGCGCGGGAAGGTGGATTGTACGCTTCGCTTCCAGCCCAAGGACCCGTCGACCGGCGAGTTCGAGTTGAACCCGGTCGTTGTCCAGAAGATCGTCGATACCTCGGCAAAGATACAAGCGCTTGTGCCCGACAGCGCGGCGCTGCGGGCGATCGATATTCTGCGCTGGCCCGGCGTGCTTAAGACAGTCGAGCTCGATGCCGATGCCTTGGGACGCGAAGCCATGGAGTTGTTGTCAAAGGCATTAACCGAGCTCATAGACACCCGCGGGCGCGAGGGTGGGCGTCTCCAGCAAATCATCATCCAGCGTCTACAGGCCACGCAGCAGGTCTTGTCCGGGGTGCGCGGCGCATTGACCGATGTGCGACAGCAATTCCGCCAGCGACTACAGGAGCGATTGGCCGAGCTCAAGCAGGAAGTCGACCCCATCAGGCTCGAGCAGGAAATTGTACTGCTCGCCCAGAAGTCGGACGTACAGGAAGAACTCGACCGCCTGGCGACACATCTAGACGAGGTTCAACGTGTGTTGGATGAAACCGGACCCATCGGCCGGCGCTTGGATTTTTTGATGCAGGAGCTCAATCGCGAAGCCAATACCCTGACAGCGAAGTCCACCGATCTGCAAGTAACGAACGCCGCCATCGAGCTCAAGGTGCTCATCGAGCAGATGCGCGAGCAGGTGCAAAATATTGAATAACGCCGATAGCTAGCGATTCCAATGTCGGCGGTGTAAGGTCGTGAGTTGTTTTGGGACAAACCGCAGAGCACGCCGAGGCGCAGAGCACGCAGAGAAATCTGATTATAAAACTTTGCGTCCTTTGCGCCTCTGCGCTCTGTGCGATGAGTTTTTAGGTGTTTAATGCCCGAACGAATGCAACGTGGGAGTCTTTTTGTTCTGTCAGCGCCGTCGGGCGCGGGTAAGACTAGTCTAGCCAAAGCGCTAGTGGAGGCGCTGCCCGATCTGGCCTTCTCAATTTCGCATACCACACGTCAACCGCGCCCAGGCGAGAAGGACGGTGTGGATTACTATTTTGTCGACGAGGCCAAGTTCCAGGCCATGGTCGAAGCGGACATGTTCCTCGAACACGCGTGCGTGTTCGGTCACCGTTACGGCACCTCGCGCGTGGCCGTGGAGCGCCTGCTGACGGCGGGCAAGGGTGTGCTGCTCGATATCGATTGGCAAGGCGCGCGCGCGATCAAGCAGAAGATGCCGCAGGCGCACACCATATTCATATTGCCGCCGTCGCGCGATGCGTTGCTTGAGCGGTTGGCGGGCCGTGGTCAGGACTCCCGCGAGGTGGTGGAGCGCCGGATGCGTGCCGCGGTGTCGGAGATGGAGCACTACCGCGAATTCGAGTATCTGGTCATGAATGACGATTTTGCCGCTGCGCTCGAGGATCTCAAGGCGATCGTGCGGGGTGACCCCGCGGGCCGCCGCCGACCTGGGGTCGATATGGCCAGGCTCCTGGGAGACGGCTAGCAGTGAGGGCAAATGTGAAATACAATTAATTCAAGAGCCGTGCGCAACCCGTGGCGCGGCTTTAATTTTGTAGCAACCGCATCGAGGTGCAGAATGGCACGGATTACCGTCGAGGATTGTTTAGAAAACGTTGAAAATCGCTTCCAGTTGGTGTTAGTGGCCAGTAAACGCGCGCGCCAACTGATGATCGGTGCGGAGCCGTGCGTGAGCCGCGAGAACGACAAACCGACGGTGCTGGCATTGAGAGAAATCGCGGGTGGTTTCGTGACAAGTGCCATTCTCGACGATACGGCCGTGCAAGCCGGCCTGGAGGACGATGACGACGCACTCGACCCTATGGCGCCGGGCGCGCTGGCGGCCGACGCGGCGGATGACGAAGCGCAGCAGCCTGAAAGCCCAGTATCATAGGATTCTGCCATCTCGCCGGTTCCGGATCGGCGACCTATGCGACCGACTCGAAAGCTACCTCGAACCCGAACAAGTTGCTGACGTCTATCGCGCCTACGTCTTCGGTGCCGAGGCACACGAGTGCCAGGTTCGACGCAGCGGCGAGCCCTACATCCACCATCCAGTCGAAGTAGCCCGCATCCTGGCGGATATGCGTCTCGATGCGCAGACCATCACGGCCGCCATCCTGCACGATGTCATCGAAGACACTGCAACCGCCAAGGAACAGATCGCGGGTGACTTCGGCAAAGAGGTGGCAGAGCTCGTCGATGGCGTAAGCAAGATCAGCCAGATCGAGTTCGAGACCAAGGAGGAGGAGCAAGCGGAAAATTTCCGCAAGATGCTGCTCGCCATGGGTCGCGACATCCGCGTAATTCTCATCAAGCTCGCCGACCGGCTTCACAATATGCGCACGCTTGCTGCCTTGCCACGGGACCGTCAGCGCGCGATCTCACGGGAGACACTGGAAATTTACGCGCCGATCGCGAACCGTCTAGGTATGCGCCAGTGGTTTCACGAGCTCGAGGATCTCGGCTTCAGCCACTTGTATCCGCAGCGTCATCGAGTGCTCGAGGAGGCCGTGCGTAAGCGCCATGGCAATCGCAAGGCGGTGGTCACAAAAATTCGGCGGGCAATCGAAACGCAGCTTGCGCAAGAAGGGGTTGCAGGCGAAGTCACGGGCCGGGAGAAAAATCTCTACAGCATCTATAAGAAGATCCGTCAGAAGGAGTTCTCGTTTGACCAGGTTTACGATGTGTATGCTTTTCGTATCGTGGTCGACAAGGTGGACAGCTGCTATCGTGTCCTCGGTATCGTCCACAATCTCTACAAGCCGATTCCGGGCCGGTTTAAGGACTACATCGCAATTCCCAAGGCCAACGGTTATCAGTCCTTGCATACGGTGGTATTCGGTCCTTTTGGCGTGTCGGTAGAAGTGCAGATCCGCACCGTGGAGATGCACCGTGTGGCGGAGGTCGGCGTCGCTTCCCATTGGCTGTACAAAAGCGGGGATAGCTCCGGGGCTTCGCTACCGCAACGCACGCTGCATTGGCTGAAGGACCTATTGGACATCCAGCAGCAAGCCGGAAACCCACGCGAGTTTCTGGAAAATCTGAGAGTGGACCTCTTCTCCGATGAGGTCTACGTCTTCACCCCTAACGGCGAGATCAAGAAGCTGCCGCACGGGGCCACGGTGATCGATTTTGCCTATGCGGTGCACACCGATGTGGGCGATCGCTGCATCAGCGCCAAGATCAACCACGAGCTCGTGCCGCCGCGTACGCGGCTGCGCAACGGCGACCATGTGGAGGTGATTACCGCCAAGTGGGCCCGGCCTAACCCGGTGTGGCTCGATTTCGTCGTGACCAGCAAGGCGCGGACCCATGTGCGCAGCTTCCTGAAAAACCAGAAGCGCGACGAGGCGGTGAAGCTGGGCAAGCGCCTGCTGGCGCGGGCGCTGACCGCGCTCGACCTCGAGTTATCGACGCTGACCGAAGCCGACCGCCAGGCGCTGCTGGAGAAGCTCAAGCTCAGTAGCTGGGACGACCTCCTCGCCGAGGTCGGTCTGGGCAACCGCCTGGCGGCGCTGGTAGCCCGGCAACTGTTGCCGCCGAGCGAAGAACAGGCTACGCGGCGCGCGAAGAAGACCGGCACGCGCCCGGCGCTGACCGTGCGGGGCACCGAAGGCGTGGTCGTGACCTATGGACGTTGCTGTTCCCCGATCCCGGGAGATCCGATACTCGGATTTCTTTCGGCCGGCCGCGGTATCGTGGTCCATACGGTCGACTGTCGGAACGTGGCCGAGTACCGCAAGCATCCGGAGAAATGGGTGGACATGCAATGGGAAGAGAACATCAGCCAGGCCTTCCCGGTGAATATTCATGTCGAAGTCAGAAACAAGCGCGGCGTCCTGGCGGGGGTCGCCGCGGC
The DNA here is from genome assembly GCA_964347935.1 of uncultured Nitrospiraceae bacterium. Lineage (GTDB taxonomy): Bacteria > Pseudomonadota > Gammaproteobacteria > Acidiferrobacterales > SPGG2 > SZUA-472. Next base: position 18,671 of record CAYGAS010000217.1, read on the forward strand.
GATCGCCGACATGGAGGCTAACATCGACGCCTTGTCGCTCGATGAGCGTGACGGCGAATATCGAGCGATGAATTTCACGGTCGAGGTATTGGATCGTGCGCACCTGGCGCGAATCATGCGCCGCATTCGTTTGCAGGAGGACGTCATTCGCCTGGGCCGAAGGAAGGGGTAGGTCGCGATGCAGCCCGCGCCGGCATCGGCGTCCGGCTTGGGCCTTGCGCCTATTCTGCCGACGCGCGCGGCCAGTTCCCGCTTAGACGACTAAACGAGTCTTCCCGTCGTTTTGGGGCAATAAGGATGAAAAGAACGGTAATAAAGACAGAGCGGGCGCCGGCGGCCGTTGGCACGTACTCGCAGGCGCTGAGGGTAGGTTCCACGGTCTATCTGTCCGGGCAGATTGCGCTGGACCCGAAGACTATGGAGCTCGTGCAAGGCGACATGCGTGCCCAGGTCGAGCGCGTGTTTAGCAACTTGCAGGCGGTAGCCACCGCTGCCGGCGGCAACTTGGCCGATATCGTCAAGTTGACCGTGTATCTCACCGACTTGTCGCACTTCGCGCTCGTCAATGAGGTGATGGCATCGTTCTTCAGCGAACCCTACCCGGCGCGCGCCGCCGTCGGCGTCACCGCCTTGCCAAAGGGTGCAGCAATTGAGATCGAAGGCGTGATGGAGCTAAGCGACGCATAGCAAGTCGGAAGTCGCAGCAGCAGGGCGAGACGATGTTTCTTGCTAACCGTTAATCTAAACTTGCTGCTCTGATGGACATGGTCTCGATCCCGGTGACGACGCTCAAGGGCGTCGGTCCCAAGCTTGCCGCTAAACTCTCGCGCTTGGGGGTGTGCTCCGCGCTCGATCTGTTGTTTCACCTTCCCTTTCGTTATCAGGACCGAACGCGTGTCGTTCCTCTCGGCAGCCTCGCTGTCGGTACGGCGGCCCTGATCGCGGGTAAGATCGAGCTCACTGACGTCGCTTATCGCGGCCGCCGCAGCCTGCTCTGCCGGGTGAGCGATGGCACTGGCTTTGTCACATTACGTTTCTTCCATTACTCGGCGACTCAGCAAGCGAGTCTGCAGCGCGGGCGTAACGTGCGTGCTTACGGCGAGACGCGCTTCGGCCCGGCAGGGCTCGAGATCGTGCACCCCGAGTACAGTGTCTATGATGATGACGCCGTGCCCGAGCCGGAGGTACACCTGACGGCGATCTACCCGACCACGGAAAGGCTCCACCAGGCAACGATTCGTCGGCTCGTGGATCAGGCACTGGACCGTTACCTCGAGACCCTGCCGGAGTGTTTGCCGGCGGAGCTGCTGCGGGAGCTCGACCTGCCGAACATCCGCGAGGTGCTCTCGGAGATCCATCGTCCGCCGGATGCCGTCACCGCGGAGTTGATCACGCAGGGGTCGCATCGTGGCCGTGAACGCCTGGCGTTCGAAGAACTGTTGGCCCACCACTTGAGTCTGAAACGCTTGCGCGCGCAGCAGCAGTCTCACAGCGCTCCCCAACTCGCCAGCCATGGCGCGCTGCTCGACGCCTTATTGGCGCGCTTGCCGTTTGCGCTGACAGCCGCGCAGCGCCGCGTTATCAACGAGGTGCGGCATGACCTGCAGCAACCGGTGCCTATGCAGAGATTGCTACAGGGCGACGTGGGCTCGGGCAAGACCGTGGTGGCGGCTGCCGCGGCAACGCACGCGATCGAGGTCGGCTATCAGGTAGCCGTGATGGCCCCGACCGAGATCCTGGCCGAGCAGCACGCATATAACTTAAGCAGTTGGCTGGCGCCGCTCGGCATCGAGGTGCTGAGCCTGCTTGGCAGGCTGAGCGGCAAGGCACGCACCCGCGTGCTCGAGGCGATCGCGTGCGAACGCCCGCTGGTCGTCGTGGGGACACACGCGCTTTTTCAGGAAGATATCCGCTTTGGCGATCTCGGCCTGGTCGTGATCGACGAGCAGCACCGTTTCGGAGTGCATCAGCGGCTGGCCCTGCGTGAGAAGGGCGCGCGCGGCAACCGCCGCCCGCATCAGTTGGTGATGACAGCCACGCCGATTCCGCGAACCCTGGCGCAGACCGTATACGCCGACCTCGATGTGTCGATCATTGATGAGCTGCCGCCGGGACGCGAGCCGGTGGAGACCGTGGTGCTGCCGGCAACGCGTCGTGCCGAGGTCGTGCAGCGAATCCGCAACGCTTGCGTCGAGGGGCGTCAGGCCTACTGGGTGTGCCCGTTGATCGATGAGTCAGATCATCTACAGCTGCAGACAGCCACCGACACGCATGCACAATTGCACGAAGCGCTGCCAGCGCTGCGCGTGAGTCTGGTACATGGCCGCATGAAGCCCGGCGCGCGCGATGCCGTGATGGCAGCCTTCAAGGCGGGCGATATAGACCTACTGGTCGCGACAACCGTCATCGAGGTCGGCGTGGATGTGGCCAATGCGAGCCTGATGATCATCGAGAACGCAGAACGTCTGGGTCTCTCGCAGCTGCATCAGCTGCGCGGGCGAATCGGACGTGGCGCAGCAAAGAGCAGCTGTGTACTGCTTTATCGCCCACCGCTCGCCACACAGGCGCGCGAGCGCCTCGCCGTGATGCGTCGAACGAATGACGGATTCGAGATCGCGCGCCACGACCTGCAGATGCGCGGCCCCGGCGAATTGCTCGGCACGCGACAGACCGGCATCGAGCACTTGCGCATTGCCGACCTCGTACGCGATCAAGCATTGCTAGCGCGCGTGCAGCGCGCGGCGAACATGCTGCTGGAAAGACATCCCGAAAGCGTCGATGCTGTCATCAGCCGTTGGCTGCGCCAAGCAGATGATTATGCCCAGGTGTAACGGCCTAGCAATGCAACTTCCGGCTGCCGACAAGCAGGTTGACACCCTCGTTGGGTCCTTGGTTATGGTTGAATACGGCGTCGCCGTTGCTGAAATGGATGTAGCCGACTGACCAGCAGCGAAAATCCCAGCGTCCTGCGACATAGAAACGTGCCCACGTACCGATGTTGGCGCTCTCTTCGGCGACAGCGAAACCGCCCGTGAAGTTCAAGCCGCGCCAAATCTTCACAACATAGCCCCCGCCCACGGTCAGGTTGCTGACGTCGTCGCTGTCGCTGTGCCAGCCTCCACCGATGATCTCCCACCGCCCGATGCGATATCGCGCAAAGGCCGCAACGGAGATATCGCTGTTTTCGGGCCCTAGGTTGCTAGCCGTGAACCCCGTGCCGACGTCAATCCAGAGAGCTTTCGGTTTTTCCCCCGCCTGAAGTGGATCAGCATCGCCGAACGTCAGTAAGATCGTGATAACGGCAATCTGGAGTGCGCGCCAGACGCTGCGCATGGCGGTCTTATTCCTCCCTCTGAGCCGATGCGGACCGCCGACCTCTTGTAGGTGGCATGGCGCACAGCTTTTTTGCTGCGCCGGATGATGACACATCGCCGTACGCCCAGCCAAGCGACGCGCCATGACTGGCTTTCAGCACCGCCGCGGGTTTCTGTTAACATTGTTCGTCCCTGAACCCTTGACATACACGCGTCCCATGCGTCTGCGCGTTGGCGCAGCTCGCAAAGACGTGGTGCGAGAGTCTTGCGACATGACAGTGGGCACCCGTCTGAAGCAGTATGCCTTGTTGATGCGCTTGCATCGGCCGATCGGCATCTTTTTGCTGCTGTGGCCGGCGCTATGGGGTTTGTGGGTGTCGGCACAGGGACAGCCCGACCCGTTCATCGTGATGGTGTTCGTGCTTGGGGTTATCGTCACGCGCTCGGCCGGTTGCGTGATCAATGACTATGCCGATCGCAATTTCGACCCCCACGTCAGGCGTACCCGCGACCGTCCGCTGGCTGCCAGGCGCTTGACCTCGACTGAGGCCTTATTGCTGTTCGTTGGACTGTCGCTGCTTGCATTTGTGCTCGTGTTGCAGCTCAATCGCTTCACCATCGCATTGTCGGTCGTGGCGATCTTTCTCGCCGCCAGCTATCCCTTTCTCAAGCGTCGTACTCACTTGCCGCAATTCTATCTAGGCGCTGCCTTCGGTTGGGCGATACTGATGGCCTTCGCTGCGCAGACGAATGCGCTACCGCCGATCGCATGGGTTATGTTTGTCGCCAATGTCTTCTGGGCGGTGGCGTACGATACCCAGTACTCGATGGTGGACCGCGACGACGACCTCAGGATCGGTGTGAAATCCACAGCCATCTTGTTCGGGTCTTACGATCGCTTGATGATCGGTCTGGCCCATGCAGTCTCTTTGGCCTTGCTGGTGGTGGTGGGCATGCTCGCTGGGTTAGGGTTTATCTACTATCTCGGACTTGCCGCCGCTGGGGGGTTTGCGATTTACCAGCAAGAGCTTACGCGCGAACGCGAGCATGACGCGTGTTTCCGGGCATTTCTAAATAATAACTGGTTTGGCGCGGCGGTGTTCGCGGGACTGTTTTTTCATTATCTGCTGGCGAGGGTGCCATGAAACTTTACGGCTCGTTGACTTCACCTTATGTGCGCAAGGTGCGTGTGCTGTTGATCGAAAAAAACATCGCTTGCGAGTTGGTGGTCTGCGACCCGCACCAGCCGGACAGCATCGTGCAGGCTCACAATCCTCTGGGCAAGGTACCGGTGCTTGAGCGCGACGATGGTTCGAACCTGTTCGACTCGCCGGTGATTATGGAATACCTCGACAGCCAAGGCGGTGATGCCTTGTTCCCGACCGCAGGCGAGTCCCGCTGGCGCGTGCTGCGTTGGCAAGCGCTTGCCGATGGCATTTTGGATGCCGTGGTGGCGCGCCTGTTGGAGACGCGACGCCTCAAGGAGCGCCAGTCGCCGGAGGCATTGACGCTACAGGAGAGCAAGATCGCACGCGCCTTGGCCTTTGCCGACGAGAATTGCGGCGCTGAGGCCTATTTGGTGGACGGTCGCTTCACGGCGGCCGATCTGGCCTTGGGTGTTGCGCTCGCCTACACGGATTTTCGCTATGCGCATGACTGGCGTAGCAGGTATCGGCGACTGGCGAGTTGGTTCGCGCCGATCAGCGCGCGTTCCTCCTTCGTCGAAACGCAACCGCCGGCCTAGAATGATCGCTGTTGCCAAGGCGCGCCGGCAAGGTAGGCCTGAGTTTGCGCTGATGTGTCTGCTCGCGGCTGGGACGATGCGATGACGACGCTGATACTGATCGGCTCGCTTATAATCATCTTTGTCGGCGCCGAGGCGTTCACAAATGCGCTCGAGCACCTCGGTCAACGCCTGAAGATCTCCGAAGGCGTCACCGGTTCGATCTTCGCCGCCGTGGCCACGGCAATGCCGGAAACCATGGTTCCGATTGTCGCGATTCTCAGCGTAACCGGGACCCAGCAGATTCGTGACGATGTCGCTATCGGCGCCATCCTCGGCGCGCCGCTGATGTTGTCGACGGTCGCCCTCTTTCTGATGGGCCTGTTTGCGGCGCGCAAACGCGGTTGGAAGGATCGACTGCATCCCGAGCGCACAGGTTTGCGCCGCGACCTTAGTTGGTTCCTGATGGTTTTTGGCCTGGCGACCATCGCGCTATTTATTCCCCCGGATGCGGCAGTCGCGCCATTGCTGCGGGCGACCATTGTCATGGCATTGGTCTTAATGTATTTCATCTATCTCATGCTTACTGTCCGTGCGTCGGCACGGCTGGTGCAGGACGGGCATGGTACCGAAGCCGACCATCCGCTCTATTTGGTGTATTACCTGCAAGGTGCGGGATTGAAGCGTTTGCACGAGACCATGCTGACGTTGCTCGTTCAACTGACGCTGGGGTTTACGCTGATCGTCGTTGGGGCCAAAGGGTTTGTCCACGGGGTCGAGCAGGTGTCAACGACGATGGGCGTATCGGCGTTGGTGCTGTCGCTGCTGATCATACCGGTGGCAACCGAACTGCCGGAAAAGGTCAATAGCATCTTGTGGATCCGACGACGACGCGACACACTCGCCTTCGGCAACGTCACTGGCGCCATGGTGTTCCAAGGCAGCCTGCTGCCGGCGTTGGGCATCATGATGACGCCATGGGCGCCGCATCCCGAGGTGCTGGCCGGTGTGCTGTTGACGCTACTGGCAAGCGGCTACGTATTGTTCGCCTTGCGCCGCGGCGGCTTGCACCCTTACCACCTCGTTGTCAACGGAGCGTGTTACCTTTCGTATTATCTGTTTATTCTGTTTATCATGGTCCCGCGATAGCTCATGCCAGACCCGCGTCAGTCGCGCCAGCTCTATGCCGTGATGGGACATCCTGTCGCGCACAGCAAATCGCCGGCGATCCATCGCGCATTCGCCGAACAATGCGGCATTGCCCTGGAGTACCGGGCCATCGAGGTCGAGCCCGGGGGTTTCGCCGAAGCGGTGCGCGCATTTCGCGATGAGGATGGCGCCGGGTTGAACGTGACAGTGCCGTTCAAGCTCGAGGCCTATGCGCTTGCCGATCGCTGCAGCACCCGCGCCGAGCAGGCGGGCGCCGTCAATACCCTGAAGTTCGAGCCCGATCAAACGCTCTATGGCGACAATACGGACGGTATCGGCCTGGTGTGTGATCTGGTGATCAACCTGCGGGCACCGCTGGCCGGTCGCCGCGTGCTGGTGGTCGGCGCGGGCGGCGCCGTGCGCGGCATCCTGGGCCCTATACTGGAAGAAGAGGTCGCCCGCCTGCGGCTCGCGAACCGCACCGCCAGCAAAGCCGAGGCGCTGGCCGTTGCCTTCGCGCCCCTCGGCGACATCAGCGGCGGTGGCTTCGATACGCTCGCCGACGAGACATTCGACGTCGTTATCAATGCGACGGCGGCGAGCCTGCAAGGCGAGGTGCCGACATTACCGGCCGGTATCTTCGCACCCGGCGCCCTCGCCTATGACCTTATGTACGGCGATGTGCCGACGCCCTTCATGCAGTGGGCGCAAGGGCACGGCGCCGCACGGGTAAGTGACGGCCTGGGCATGCTGGTGGAGCAGGCGGCGGAATCGTTTCTGCTTTGGCACGACCGGCGACCGGAGACCGCGCCAGTGATTGTGGCTCTGAGGAAGGGGAGCTAAAAATTATGTGTCGCCTTCGGCGACGATGTGCTGGCGGGGTTTTGCCCCCGCACGAAGACGTATTTTTGACCAAAACCGTCCCGGGCTTTGGTTCTGCGGGCGCATTCCGCGCGCCCAAGTTTGTCCCGGACAAAATTGAGTTTCGGCGAAAGTACGCAAAGCCATTGGCGCCGAGTCTACGCCCGCGAACTTCGCGGGTTTGCTCACTCGTCGGTCGTCTCAGAGGATCCCTGCAAGGCACATTCATGTACCTGGCGCGCATGCGCGGCTTGCTGCGCTTCGCTGTCCCCGCGCTCGCTTGCAAGTCCAGGGGCTCGCCCTCCGTGGCGAGCCCGCCCAGCGAGGCAAAGCTCCAGCGGACCTTTGCCTTCATCCGCTTCACCCCTCTCGCGCTCGCTCGGGTCCGTGGTTCGGCTTCACTCGCGACTCGGCTTGAGTAAGGGGGCCAAAAATCAAAACAAGAAAGCTGGGCGGGCCAGATAGCTTATCCTAGCCTGTATGATGCAATGGTTTGTATAACAGACGCGGTAAGAGTAGCTAGACAATGGGACGTAAGATCCGTGTAGGCATTCTTTTCGGTGGTAAATCGGCGGAGCATGAGGTCTCGCTGCAATCCGCCAAGAGCATCGTCGAAACTATCGACAGGAACAAGTACGAAATCGTGCTGCTCGGGATCGACAAATCCGGTCAGTGGCATCTGAACGAGGCGTCGACATTTCTGCTGCATGCCGACAATCCCAAGCTGATTGCGCTCAACAAGGGCAACCAGAGCGTGACGCTCGTGCCGGCCGTGGCCGGCGAACGCAATCTGGTGAGTCTCGGCGGGGCCGGCGGCGTCGGCGCCGTCGATGTGGTATTTCCGGTGTTGCACGGACCCTATGGCGAGGACGGCACGGTGCAGGGCCTGCTCAGAATGGCCGATGTGCCTTTCGTCGGCTCGGATGTGCTCGGTGCCGCGGTCAGCATGGACAAGGACGTGATGAAACGGCTGCTGAAAGAGGCCGGCCTGCCGACGCCCCAATTTCGAGCCTTCAAGCGAAGCGCGGCGGCGCCTGCTTATAAGCAGGTCTTTGGGGCGCTGGGCTCACCGGTGTTCGTGAAGCCGGCCAATCTGGGTTCGTCGGTGGCCGTCGCCAAGGTCGAAAGCGAGCAACAGTTCAACGATGCGGTGGCGGATGCCTTTCGTTACGACCACAAGATTCTGGTCGAGCAGTCCATCGCTGGGCGCGAGATCGAATGCTCGGTGCTGGGAAACGACGACCCGATCGCCTCCCTTCCCGGCGAGGTCAAGCCCACGCATGTGTTCTATTCTTATGATGCGAAGTACATCGATGAGCACGGCGCCGACCTGATTATTCCGGCGCAGCTGCCAGCTGACGTGGTAAAGCGTGTGCAGGAGCTCGCCGTCGCCACGTTCAAGGTGCTGTGCTGTGCCGGCATGGCGCGGGTCGATTTCTTCGTCACGCCGGATAACGAGGTCTACGTGAACGAGCTCAACTCGATCCCGGGTTTCACCAAGATCAGCATGTACCCCAAGCTGTGGGAGGCGAGCGGTATTTCGTATGCCGAGCTGATCGATCGCCTGATCCAGCTTGCCCTAGAGCGCGCTGATCAAGACAAGCGGCTCAAAACGTCGTTCGAACTTTAACAACACGCTAGCGCAGCTCCACTGTAGTCTATTTTCGCTCCTTCGGCGGAGCCCCCTGTCTGCATAAGTTTGCGGTGCCCACTGTTTGTCCGCACATTTCGCGAGGTAGTCGAGTTACTGGCCGTTGGCTAGAATGGATCGCTGACAAGGGAGAGCGACGATGGCAAAGGCGACATTCGGGGCAGGGTGTTTCTGGGGCGTCGAGGCCGAGTTCCGGCGGCTTGAAGGCATTACCGCGACGGCCGTCGGGTACTCCGGCGGCCAGACCCGCGACCCGACCTATAAAGAAGTCTGCACCGATCGCACCGGACACGCCGAGGCGGTGCAGGTCGACTACGATCCGGCGCGTATCTCCTACGAAAAACTACTCGATGTTTTTTGGAATTGCCACGATCCGACCCAGCGCAACCGCCAGGGGCCGGACATCGGCAGCCAGTACCGCTCGGTCATCTTCTACCACGACGACGCGCAGCAGGCCGCGGCACTTGCGTCCAAAGAGAAGGAGAGCGGCCGCTATCGAAAGCCGATCGCGACCGAAATCGTGCCGGCGGGACAGTTCTACCGCGCCGAGGAGGACCACCAGCAGTTTTTCGAAAAGCGCGGTCTGACCAGTTGTACGCCCACGCTGCGGGCGGCGAGCAAGGCGGGCTCGCCGTAGTCTATTTCGCCGCTGGAACGATATCGATCTCGAAGAGCTTCGGCCAAAGCTTGCCGGTCACGAACAGCCGGTCGTTTGCTGCGTCGTAAGCGATCCCGTTCAGCACGTCTACGCCTCGGCTGCCTTTCAGTATCTCTGAGAGATCGATCCACGCCGTCACGCGCCCGCTCTCGGGCGCGATGCGCGCGATACGATCCGTCTTCCAGACATTCGCCAGAATCTCACCGCGCACGAACTCGAGCTCGTTCAAGTGCGATACGGGATTCTTGCCGTCATATACCTCGATCCGGTCGACCTCGCGAAAGGTTTGCGGGTCAAGATAGCGCAGCGTCGCCGTGCCATCGCTCAGGATCAGGTGTCGGCCGTTGTGCGTAAGGCCCCACGCCTCGGTCGGATAGACAAAGGTCTGGCGCAACTCGAAGCTGCGTTTGTCGTACACGAAGGCGACATTCGATCGCCAGGTCGTCTGGATAATATGTTCGCCGAACACGGTGATGCCCTCGCCGAAGAAACGCGAAGGCAGCTCGAAACGCTTGAGGACTTTCCCGGTCTTGATTTCGACCTTGCGCAGAGTCGATTGCCCGTGTAGACCCGTCCCTTCATAGAGAAAGCCGCCGTCAAAGACCAGCCCTTGAGTGAAGGCCTTGGGGTCATGCGGATAGACGTTGACCACGCGGTAGGTATAAAGCGGGGTGGGTTCTGCCGCAGTGGCGCTCGACACCCATAACAAGGGCAACAGCAGCGCCGCCAGGCGCCTCGCATGCAAGCGCGGTGTCATAGCTGAGTGCCTCCTCAGCGAAGATAGTCGTTCTTCAGCTCGGCGTAGTGCTTGGCGACGTAAGTGAACCAGCTTCGCTCTTCGTCGGTCAGCGCGCGCCGGCGTCTCGCCGGGCGGCCCATCCACAGGTATCCGCCTTCGAGCTCCTGCCCTTCTACGACCAGGCTGCCGGCGCCTAGCAACACCTCCGAGCGAATAACGGCGCCGTCCATCAGCGTCGATCCCATGCCGATCAGCACGCGGTCTTCTATCGTGCAGCCGTGAACCAGCACCTTGTGACCGATGGTGACGTCGTCGCCGATCACCACCGGATAGCCCTTCGGTGCCGCTTCGTAGCGATGCGTAACATGGACCACGCTGCCATCCTGCAGATTGCTGCGCATGCCGATGCGGATGGTGTTGGTGTCGCCGCGCACGGCGCACAGCGGCCAGATCGAGCTGTCCTCGCCGATGAGCACGTCGCCGATGACCACGGCCGACTCGTCGACGTAGGCCGATGGCGCAATCTTGGGCATGATGTCCTTGTAGGGTCGTATCGCCACGGCGTTAGCGCATCAGCACCATTTCTTCGGCGCTGGTCGGATGGATAGCAACCGTGTTGTCGAAATCTTGCTTGCTGGCGCCCATTTTCACCGCGACGGCGAAGCCCTGGATCATCTCGTCGGCCTGCGCGCCGATGATGTGGCAGCCAACGACTTTCTCATGCTCGCCGACCGTGACCAGCTTCATAACGGTGGCGGGCTTGCGCTCGGTAACGGCGTGGAACATGTTGGTGAAACGCGTTTGGTAGGCCTTGACCGCAGCTTGACCATATAGCTCATGCGCCTCGTCTTCGGTCAGACCGACCGTGCCGATCGGCGGATGGCTGAAGATGACGGTGGGAATATTCTCGTACTCGAGTCGTGCCTGCGGCTGCTGACCGAATAGGCGATCGGCCAGCCGCCGCCCGGCGGCGATGGCGACCGGCGTCAGCATCCATTTGCCGGTTACGTCGCCGAGCGCATAGATGCCCTCTATATTCGTATTCTGGTAATCGTCGACCGGGATCTCGCCGTTACGACCGACGCGAACGCCGGCTCGTTCGAGCTGCAGGTCGGCCGTATAGGGGCGGCGCCCGATGGCCCAAATGATTGCATCGAATCCGCTTACGGTCTCGCCCCCGCTCAAGTGGACGCTAAGGCTATCGCCGCGCTCCCGCTCGACACGTTCGATCTGACGGCAAGTGAGGATGCTCACGCCGGCTTTTTGCATCTCCTCCATCAGGGTTTCGCGCAATGTGGCATCGAAGCGACGTAGGAACGCCTCTCCGCGCAGCAGCATAGATACGTCCGAACCGAGACCGTTTAGTAAGCCTGCGAACTCGACGGCGATGTAACCGGCGCCGACGACGAGAACACGTCGTGGCTGCGTCTCGAGCTCGAAAAAGCCATCGCTCGTGATACCAAGCTCGACGCCAGCAATAGCGGGAAGCTCGGGCGCTGAACCGGTGGCGATGAGTATGTGCTCTGCCGTCAACACCCGATCGTTGACGACGACGGTGTGCGCATCTGTGAAGGCGGCAACGCCGGCGATCTCCTCGACCTCGGACACCTTAAGACCGCGATGATAAATTCCGTTAAGTCGCTCGATATAGCTGTCGCGTGCGCGCTTGATGGTCGACCAATCAAAGCGATTGAGCTTCACATCGAACCCGTATTCCGGTGCGTCGTGTAAAATCTCGGCGATCGCTGAGGTGTTCCACATCACCTTCTTCGGGACACAACCGCGGTTTACGCAGGTGCCACCGATCCGACCTGCCTCGATGACCGCGGTCCTGGCGCCGTAGCCGGCGGCGCGGCGGGCGGCGGCAATGCCGCCGCTGCCGCCGCCAATTACCAGCAGATCGAAAGCTTTGGCCATGTCTTAGCGTTGAGCCTAAATCAGCTTCAGTTCGTCGGTCTAAAATACTGGATTGTATCAGGACGTGCTAGATTATGCGGCCTGTGTACGACTGCGAATCGACGATGCGACAAAGCAATAACGACAGCAATCCATTGTTGGACTACTCCGGCCTCCCACGTTTCAGCAAAATCCGCCCCGAGCATGTGCGCCCGGCGCTCGATCGAGTGCTGACCGAGAACCGTTCGGCGCGCGAGCGTTTGTTGGAAGACGGGGCTGCGCTCGATTGGCACAACTTCGTACAGCCGCTAGAAGACATGAGTGAGCGTCTGGCGCGGACATGGTCGCCGGTTTCGCATCTCAACGGCGTCAAAAACTCTGTTGCCCTGCGCGAGGCCTACAATGAGGGCCTGCCACGCATCAGCGCGTACCACACCGAGATCGCACAAGACGAGCGTATATACCGCGCATTCAAGGAAATAGCGGCCGCCCCGATCTATGCCGAGCTGGATCCGGCGCAGCGGAAGATTATCGAAAATGCTTTACGCGATTTTCGTCTCAATGGCGCGGAGCTCGCACCGGCGGCGAAGGAACGTTTCAAGGAGATCCAACAGCGCCTCACACTGCTGAGCAGCCATTTTCAGGAACATGTCCTCGATGCCACGCAGGCGTGGGAACTGGTCCTCACTGACGAACGGGATCTTAAGGGATTGCCGGAAAGTGCGCGGGCGATGGCGCGTCAGACAGCCGAGCGCGACGGCAGTCCCGGCTGGAAGTTTACGCTCGATGGCCCGTCCTATCTGGCGTTTATGACCTATGCCGACAAGCGGGCGCTGCGCGAAAAGATGTATGAGGCCTACGTGACGCGCGCGAGCGAGCAGGGACCGCATGCCGGACGTTGGGACAACGGTGCGATCATGGTCGAAATTCTGCAGCTGCGGCGCGAGGCGGCTGCGCTGCTGGGTTTCGCGAACTATGCGGAATATTCCTTACAACGAAAGATGGTCAAAAGCCCCAAGCGCGTGATCGAGTTTCTGCGCGATCTCGCGGCACGCTCAAGATCTAGGGCCGGGCGCGAGCTTGAAGAGCTGCGTGCCTTTGCCCACGACGAATGCGCCGAGCTTGAGGCCTGGGATATTCCGTATTACTCGGAGAAGTTGCGCCAGCGGCTCTATGATTTCTCGCAGGAGGACTTGCGGCCCTACTTTCCCGTGGATCAGGTCATCGATGGCATGTTCGCGGTCGTTTCGCGCCTGTTCGGGCTTCGAATCGAGCAGCTAAAAGACGTGGACACCTGGAATGCGGATGTACGTTTCTACGAGCTGCGGGATGCGCAA
>CAYGAS010000218.1:0-2328 GCA_964347935.1 uncultured Nitrospiraceae bacterium
GTATGGACTCCGACGCGCGCAGAGACTTCCATCCCAAGGCCGAAGAGCCTTCGTTGTTGGGTTTTTTTAGTGCAGAAAAACGGTCAATTCAGATAGGGTTCGAAAGTCGGCAAGCGGCGCAAGGGGTTGAGTGTATTTAACCCACATGTTTCAACTTGATGGAGGAGTGTCCCATCTGCGCTTGAATGTATTTGGGGTGTTCACCGTTTTCGATCAGAAGACTTGCATACGGATGTCGCAGGTCGTGAAATCGGATGTGACGAAGGCCTGCGCGTCGTAACGCGGGATGAAATCTCTAGAAGTCATCGGGCACGAGCTCTGGTTCGAGGATTGCTAAAAGGTCACTATCCGATCCACTTATCGGATCTTCCGGTGTTTGGTCAAGCACCTCTTCCCAGACCCAATCCTCAAAATCATTTGCTGCGGTGGTAACCCGAACCTGACGTTCGACAATAGGTTGGGGTGACAATAGCGTAATCACTAACGCCGCCGCGGCGACGCCGCACATTGCAACCCCCACCCAGGGCCAGGAGCGACTAAGCCATGTCCAACTTAAAGCACGATGTCGATCCGACCGAGATATGTGTGCGTCCGTTTGGTTTGGCTGGCGGGCCAAGCCCGGTTCGGGTAACTCCCCTAATATCTTTCTGGCCAAGGCAGCGGTCGCGTCAGTCGTTGTCGCCACGCGTGCACTCGAAGGCAGATTCAGTGCTTTATCTAGCACAAGTGCCTCCTCTCGTAAGCGCTGCAATTCTGTCGAACTCTTAAGCAGTGCCCACGCGGCCGCACGTTCTTGCTCGGGCCAGGCCTGCGGCCAGCCGCCATAGCAGTCAAGAAGCTCTTTGACCCGCTGGTGTGTAACAACTCCTACAGGATCATCAGTCATGACGTACCCCCTTTGAATCCAGCCGCAACAGCTCTCGTAGTCGACGGCGGCCGCGTGAAAGTAATGACTCCAACGCCTCGATACTGATGTCCAACGTCGCTGCCGCCTCTTTGTTGGACAGACCATGATAGGCACAAAGTGCTATCGCCGTGCTTTGCCGCTCTGGCAGGGCACGGAAAGCCTCGGCAACTTGTCCGATCCGCGCTTGCCCTAGGAGCTTATCTTCAGGCGTTGCACCGGGATCGGTAGGGTCGCCGAGATCCTCTAGTGCAGCCTCGGGGCGACGGCGCCTAAGTTCGTCTATGCACAAGTGATAGGTGATGCGGAAGAGCCAGCTACGCGGTGACGGCCCCTGCTCACGCCAATTCGCTGCTTTGCTCCAGACCCGTATAAAGGCCTCTTGCGCAACATCCTCGGCATCGACGCGACGCCCTAGATAACGCGAAGCGAAATCGACAATAGCGCTTAAATGCCGCGTCAGAAACTCGGTGTAGGCGGATTTATCGCCGGCGGCGATCTTGCCCATCAGGACGGCGTCATCAATCTTTGTTCGCACGTCCTCACCGCTGTGCGCAGTCGTTCTAGCGGCAATAGGTGGTCGCGAAGCGGGCACCTCGACATCTCACGGTCATGGTTAGCTGAGTTTTTCCCCTATCTATTGTCGTGTGCTTCCCGGACTTCCTCGAGCGTTACGACCCGATCGTTATTGCTATCGAGGCGCGCAAACCAGTTCAACCAGGCGATTTGGCTCTCTTCCCTGTCTATCTGACCGTCGCCATTTCTATCCAATCGGGCGAAAATGCGTTTCCCGCCGTATGTTTTGCGTCCATGTTTGTGCCCATGTTTGCTAGCAGTGATTTCTTCCACGCTGAGCAGGCCATTCGCGTCCTGATCCATGCTTTTGAAACGGCGCTCGGCGCGTTCACGTTTGGCTTTAAGATATTCGTCCAGGCTCAACTGTCCGTCGGCGTTGGTATCCATATCTTGGAATGAGCGCTGCTTACGTTCCTGCCGGCGTTCCTGAATGTACTGGGAAAACTCTTCGGTACTGACGGTTCCGCTGGAATCGCCGTCCATTTTTGCAAAGCGCCGGGCTGAAGACTCTGCGAATTCTTGTTCGGTTACGACGCCGTCCTTATCCGTATCAAAGAGCATCATAAATTTATCATGCCCGCCTCTGTGCCCCTGCCCGTGGGCAAGCGCCACACCGCTAGGCATCCCTATCAACAATGCCAATAACAACGTAAGTAACTGTTTTTTCATGATATAGATCCTTTTGTACCGACCTGAGCTAACTGAACGCACCTAGGCGAGTGCGAACATCACCCCTATAACGTTGCATCACGCAAAACCCGTCGCGATAAAAAACAGCGATTTTCACGAAAATATGACGAGCTAGCTCGCTTGAAGCAGCTTAGCAAGCGGCGCCTGTGGCCGATCCG
>CAYGAS010000219.1:0-4236 GCA_964347935.1 uncultured Nitrospiraceae bacterium
GACTTCACCGTTGGTCAATGCACTAACGTTGGCTGCAAAGTCTTTCAGCATCACAACTTCGTCGGCTTTAGCAGGAATAACGGACTGTATCCGTATCTTGACCTTCTTTGCCGCCTCGGCGCCGCCGACAAACAGCGTCATCCCTATGATGACTGCGCATACCGCCAGTATTCGACTACGCATGTTCCATCTCCTCTCAAGTGGTGTAAGCGCCCGAGTTAGCGGCGCCATAAAAGGACATCCCGTCACCGCCGCAGCGCACGCACTTTGAGCGCCACTCCCGCCCGGACCGAACGATTGTTGACTCAGCGCCTTCGAGGAGTCAATGGGCCAAACGACAAGGGGCAGTTGGTCCAGCGATTGTAGGTCGGATTCTTAACGCTACCGCTGTTGGAACACTGCTATGCCTGCACTGCACAATGGCCAGGCGCACGCCAACGTCCATCGGCCCTATGCTTGTAGGATGCTTGCTTTGTTGCCAGAATGTTTGCCGGTTCTTTAGCGGCGGCGACGATAGGGCGAAACGGAGCGTGGCGGGCGACGACGCGGACAAGGTAGAGATTCACCGTGGCCTGAAAGGCGTTTACTTCGATCGCTCGCCCACCACCTTTATCGATGGTCGGGCGGGCGAGCTGCGTTACCGTGGATACTCGATTCACGATCTGGCCGAGCACTCGACATTCGAGGAGACGGCGTATCTCTTGCTCAAAGGCGAGCTGCCCACCCGGGCGCAACTCGACGCCTTCGACGCCGAACTCAAGGCCGGCCGTGAGCTGCCGGAACCGGTTTACGGCATCATCCGCACCGTCAAGGATGCGCACCCGATGGATGCGCTGCGCACGGCTGTCTCGGCGCTGGCGGCCTTCGATCCCGACGTGGGCGATAACTCGCTCGAAGCCACCTTGCGCAAGGGTATACGGCTGACCTCGCAGGTACCGATCATCGTCACCGCGCATCACCACATCCGCAACCGCCGCGAGCCGGTGGCGTCCAGTCCGACGCTCGGCCATGCGGCAAACTTTCTCTACATGCTCAAGGGAGAGGAACCGAGTGTGGACGCGGCCAGGCTAATGGATATCGACATGCTGCTCCATGCAGAGCATGGGTCGAACGCGTCATCGTTTACCGCTCGGGTAGTGGCGGGAACCGAGGCCAACCTGCACGCGGCCATGACTGCAGCGGTGGCAGCATTGTCCGGGCCTGCACATGGCGGCGCCGCGGAAAATGTGATGCATATGGCTCAGGAGATCGGCGATCCGGCCAATGCCGCCGACTACGTCAAGCGTAAACGTAGCAACCGTGAGCCTGTCATGGGCTTTGGTCATCGTGTTTATCGTGCCGAGGACCCGCGTGCGCGCCACATGCGCGCCGGTGTGGAACGCCTATCGCGCGAGATGGGCCAACCACAGTGGTATGAAATCTTGCAAGCTGTGGTGGCGGCGATGAAGCCGTATTCGCGCCACGGAGTGAACGTCAATGTCGATTTCTATGCCGGTGTCGTCTATTTCCTGCACGGCATTCCGGAAGACCTGTTTGTGCCGATTTTCGCCATTGGCCGTGTCCCCGGCTGGACGGTACAGGTTCTCGAGCAGATCGAGAACAATATTCTTATCCGGCCGTTGACCCTCTATAGCGGCCCGAAGCCGCGCGAATACGTGCCAATCGACAAACGCTAGGCAGGTCTTTTCACCCGTAATACAGTCTGGCTAGGGTTTAGCAACCGTATAGCTCAATGCTGCCTCTTCGTCCGCCGGGACGTAGACGACGCCGTCTGCGCCCGTGATCTGCCCGCGTTGCGAATCGTCGAGCGTGGGGTCCAACAACTGACTTTCCTGCGTAGTGGAAATGAGGAGCCTGGATGATGGTCGTGTACTGAGGGCTGGGGGCGGGATAATGATCTTGAGGCCGACAGACACCTGCGTACTGCAACCCGAGCCTGTGCACTCGCTCGAACCCGCCCAAGCCCATAATGGCAGCCAACATAATCCCATGAGCAGGACGCCGATGCCTCTGATGCCATGCATTACCCATAGCCCAGCATCATCGCCTCCTTGCAATGGAACGTCGTCATAAGCTTCTCCTGGTGGCCCGGTAGTGCGAAGGTTGCTACCGTCAATCCCGGCTGACAGGAACCACGCTGTCACCCGCGATCTGTTACATGCTTATTATTTTTTTCGAGGATACCTCAGTCCAATTGACATGACCACCCTTGTGGGAAACACGAGGGTAAAATCACATTGAAGAGCGCAAGTACAACACACAAGCGTCGCGACGCGAGCCGGCGCTCGCCGTTGTCTTCGCACCTATAAACTTCCCGGCTAGGTCTGAGCCAGAAGGATGGCGGCCGTGGCGATGATGTCCTCCACGCTGGCGCCGCGCGAGAGATCGCTGATGGGCTTGGCAAAGCCCTGCAGCACCGGGCCGATGGCCTGCGCGCCCGCCAAGTACTGCGTGAGCTTGTAGGCGATATTACCGGCGTCGAGATCGGGAAAGATCAGCACGTTCGCCCGGCCGGCGACGTCGCTCTCGCCTTTGACCTTGGCGGCAGCCACCTGTGCGATCAAGGCGCTATCGGCCTGGAGCTCGCCATCCATCGCCAGCCCGGGCGCATGTTCTCGAGCGAGGGTCAATGCGCGGGTCACTTTGTCAACGCGCGCGTGGCGCGCACTGCCCTTGGTCGAGAAGGACAGCAGTGCGACGCGCGGCTCCTGGCGAAAGAGTCTCATGTAGGTTGCGCCTGAGGCCAGGGCGATGTCGGCGAGCTCTTCGGCGGTGGGATCAATGTTGACGGCGCAGTCGGCGTAGATAAACGGCTTGTCGGTCTCGCCCTGAAACTGCGGGACGATCATCAGGAAAAAGCTCGAGGGTGTGTTGATCCCTGCCGTCAGCCCGACGGTCATGAGCCCGGCCTCGATCACGCGCGCAGTGGCATTGCTCACGCCGGCGATCATCGCGTGCGCATCGCCGGCCTTCACCATCATGCCGGCGTAGAACAAGGGCTTGCGCATCAACCTTTGTGCGACCTTGATATTGGCGCTTGGTCGCCCGGCGAGATAACGCTCGGCATAGAACTCGAGCTCGTCACTGTTCTCCGGATCGACGATGCTGATATCAGCAATCGAGATTTTTAGGCCGTTGGCGACGTCCCGCAGCTCCTCAGCCTTGCCCAACAGCACCGGGTTGGCAAGACCCTCGTCGAGCATTTGCCGCGCCGCCTGGATGATGCGTTCGTCTTTACCTTCCGGTAAGACGAGCCGTTGATTGCGACGTTTCGCTCTCTCGATGAACCTTTGAATGATGTCCATGCTCCCAGCTGACCTCCTGCGAGCTAGAAACACGCGGAGCCTAGCTACTGATCGGGGGGTTGTAAATATCGGGCGGCTCGACGTGCGGAAGAATCGCCGTCCCCTTTACGACCGTACGATAAGGCGCCATCTTCGCTAGCCGGCCAAGCGAAGCCGGCGATGAGCAGGGTGTCGTCAAAGGATGGCTTGGGAGGCTCGGACTTTGGGGCGAAGATGACGAGCACCAGCACACATGCGCTCAGATACGTTTAAAGAGCAGGACCCAGTCCCCGTACGGCTGATTGTGCAGTTCCGCATCGGTCGTTAGGCCGATGATTTCGGGCCATCCCGTTGCGCGGATCACTTTATGAGCAAAACAGGCAGATTAGCGCTGTTCGCAACCTCCCTGCTAACACTGCCCATCATCAACGGCTCGAACCTGTTACCTCTGGATCCCATAACAATCATGTCCACATCTTCTTCTTTTGCAGTGTTGAGGATTTCCTCCGCAGCATGGCCTATTTTGACTACCGTTTCTATGCCAGTGATCCCTTTGTTTTCCATGACCTTCTTGTAGTAATCGATGATTTTCTTAGCCCTTTTGTGCAAGTTCTCTTGATATTCTGTCCCTCGTAACGCCTCCTTTAGGGCGGCGAACTCCGAATCGCCGAGCATTTCATCCATTAGAAAACTGGCGTCATATGTTTCTACATATAGCAGCACCACAGTCTCAGGGTGACACGACGAAAACATGTCAATGAACCTTGTGACTGCTCTTTCAGAGCCCTTCGTGTCGTTTGCAGCAACCAAGATTTTTTTCATGACCCGCTTCTCCAGAAAGCTATGTAAGATCTGTAAGTCGCAAAGTTTCGCTTGCTGTATACTGTTTACACATAGTCATAATCGAGGGCAATGATTTAATGAGATCAGATTCAGCTGCGGGAATCCGATT
>CAYGAS010000220.1:0-4943 GCA_964347935.1 uncultured Nitrospiraceae bacterium
TGAAAACTCGAGATCCAGAACTTGAGCGACCGTGTGGATGAGCAAAGTCTTGGCCAACCCTGGCACGCCGACGATCAAACTGTTGCCGCCGACGAGCAGCGTCAACAATACCAACTCCACGACGTCTTCCTGTCCGAGGATCACTTTGCCGAGCTCGGCGCGTACGCGCTCGTAGCGCTCGCGAAGCTCGTGTGCCAAAGCGACATCGTCATTGGCGTCTAAAACGGATTCTTGCGTACGGGCGTCTTCGCTCACAGTCGGTCCTTTCTCGTTACGGTTTAGCCAGGCGGCGCTGCACCTGTCAGCGAAGCGGGGACTTCATCTGCGTCGATGCCGGCGCCAGCGAAGCGGACGCGTCACTGTCCGCGCCGTAGCCTTTGAGCTCCAATAATAACTCTAATGCCTCGGGGAAGTTTGGCGCGAGCTCTAAGGCCCGTAGAACTTCACGCCGCGCCGGCGTGGATTCGCCTGCACGCGCGTAGGCATGCGCAAGATCGTAGCGCGCTTGCGCCATGTCCACTGGTTCTAAAGCTACGAAAGCTGCACGTTCACGGGCCGCCTGCGGCCATTGCTGCAAGCGCTCGTACAGCAGCGCGAGGTGTGCGTGCAGATCTGGCGCAAAGGGATCGATATAGAGGGCGCGTGCGAGGACATCGGCGGCGGCGACCGTGTCACCCAAGGTCTCGTGTAATTCAGCGAGCATGAGGTGCGCCGCGTAATGCTCGGCATTGATGGATATCATGCGTTGCAATTGTGCGGCAGCCGGTGCAAGCGACTGGCGTTTCGCATACAGCTTGGCCAGATGCCAATATGCGCTGTCTGCGCCCGCATACTCTGGGAACAGCGCCTGCGCACGCAAAAAATGGGTTTCCGCTTGCGCGTCATCCGCATTCGCCAGCGCCTGCGCCCCGGCACGCATTTGCAACTCGAAATCGCCTGGAGGCGTAACGGCGTTGGCATCTGCCGGTAAGGCAGCCAACGCGCGCGCAAAGCGCTGGCGCAAATAAGTATCGAATTCGGCATCCACCTGTTCCAGGCTCAAATTCAGTGCCGCCTGAAACACCTGCGCGGTAGATTCGCCGTTACCATAGCCGCTCAACATCTGCCGTATGGCGGAAAAGCCCCAGCGTTCGTCGATAAATGCGAACACCAGCGAGGCTTGGTAATAAGAATGGATAACGTGTTGCGGATAGCGTGGCCGCACGAACCCGTTACTAAGTTGACTGACCGGGTACAACATGCCGTCGCGGTAGGCCTTCAAGAACGCCGGCGTGACGTCGCTGCCCCAACCCTCACGCGCCCGTTGTTCCTCATAGACCGCGAGACCCTCGGAAAACCAGCGCGGTACGCGATGGCGCGTCATGCCGAGATGAAAGGTGTGCGCAAGCTCATGCCAAACGGTGGACCCCCAGTTGTTGGTATCGCCGCCGCGGGCCGAAGGCGAGTCCAGCGCTACCACCGGCCCGAAGGACACGCCGAGAATGCCGATACCGGCAAGGCCGACCGAACGCACGGAGAAATCCGCGTGATTCGGAAAGAGCTCGATTCGAATCGGTGCTGGCGGCGTGTAGCCGTACTGCTTGACGAAATGGTCATAGGCCTGTTGCGCGAGTACGCTCAGATATGGCGCCAACACGTTCGCCTCGTCGCGATGGAGCACCAGCACGAAAGGTGGCGCCTGGATGATTTCGTAGTCGGCGAGGGTATCCAGCAGGTCGAGGGTGTTCTTCGTCCACACATTGAAAGGATCGCCGGCGAAAGCGCGCTCCAGATTGGCGCGCCCGGCTTGCATCTCGCCCACCCGTAGCTGGTTCAGACCCAACAGGGCGTAGCCGCGCCAGGAGTTTGGGTCAAGCGCGATCGCCTGTTGGGCGAAGGTCACGGCGTCGTGGTACAGACGATTCTGCACGGATAGTTCGGCCAAGGTGTTGTAAAGATCCGCGTAGCGGGCATTGATATGCAGGCAGCGGGCGACCGTCGCTTTGAACGCCTGCTCGCGGCCGGTGAGATAGTAGACGGCGGCGAGCATGGCCAAAGCCTGCAAAGACTTGGGATTCACTTCGAGCGCGCGCAGCGTTTGCTGTTCCGCGGCCTCGTATTGTTCCGACTCAATAAACAAGCGGGCTAGAAAGGCGTGCGCGGGTACGGATCTGGGATTACGCTCGAGGCTTTCGCGAACCGTCTCGAGCGCCTGTGCGTCATGGTCGAAGTGCTGGCTACGTGCAAGGCCGAGCCACGCCCCGGCATGGTCGGGGTTTTGCGCCAGCGCCTCGCGAAAGACTTGCATAGCCTCGGTGTTGTTGTATTTGCTAAGCAAGAGCTCACCGAGTCCCACGCGTGCCTCGATATGGGTCGCATCCGCTGCGAGCGCCTCACCGTAGAGGCGCACGGCTTCATGATACAAACCGGCCTCGGTTGCACCGAGTTCCTGCGCCGCGCGGGCAACGGCGGCGAGTTCGTCTGCACTCAGCTGTGCGCGCGTGCTGTATCGTCCCAGCACCTGTCTAAACTTTTGCACGGCCTGCTCGCTCCGACCGCGGTACTGCAGTGTCAATGCGTGGTTCAGTAGCGCCTCGAGCTGGCCTTCAGCCGGCAAGGCCGAAGCTCGGGCAAAGGCCTCTTCGGCGCCAGCGAGATCGCCGATGGCGAAAAGCGCTTGCCCGAGCACAATCCATAGTGGCCCGCTCTCAGGTCTACTCGAAGTAGCAAGGCGCGTCTGCTGAATCACGGCTTCGTACTCGCCCCGCGTGCTAAGGGCGCGCAGCTCGTTCGCGCTTGGCACCGCGTCGGCGAGAACCGCAGCGGCAGTCCACGTCAGCGCGAGCGCGCAGAGACAGGTGGTGATGCAGGGCCTTTGGTAAAGGATTCGCGTCATGGGGATCGTGCCGCTTTGCGGATGGCGCGGTGTTTGAGCGCGAGTTCGATAAACAAGGCCTCCAATTGATTCTCGTAGGTGATTGTCGCGATCTCGGCCTTGCGCGCTTTCAATGCTTCAATACGCTGCTCGATATTGGCACGTTCGTCCAATAGGCGCGCCAACGTTTCGGCGTTGCCAGCACCGATGGTAGGCTGCGCGGGCGCTTGCAGGTAGAACGTACGTGCCAGTGCGCCATCGCCACCGTTGTGGCCCGCGTCCAGGCTTCCTTTGCCGTCACCGTTATCATCTAGTAACGCGTGCTCTGTTTGCAGGCGCCCGTTGCTGGCGTAGCTTCTCTGCACCTCGCGGCGGGCATAGTCGAATGCCTCTAACATCGATACACGCCCGTTCTTGTCTGTGTCGGCACCGGTGCCTTCGAAGGCGGCGATGAAGTGTTCGGTAAATACGGTGTGATAACGTTCGGCGGCACTGGCCGTCGCCGTAATGACAACGCGATCGGGGCCCGATAGCGCGCGGATAAACGGTGCGCTCGAAGGCGTACCGTTTATGATCGCCACACGTCGTCCGGCGAGGGGCCTAAGCATGGTATTGAGCTCAGTGGCGCTGATATCGGGACCGGGCACGTTGAGCAATCCCTCGTCCCCACGGATGCTGCCGTGCCCGATCAGGAGCACGAATACAAGATCACCCGCTCGCGACGCCTGCGCCACGCGCTCCAGCGCGCCGGCCACCTCGGCCTTGCTCGAACGGCCATCGACGCGGGATGTCGTTTCTCCCGAGCTTTCCGCCAGGTAAAGGATATGCTCGGGCGTTATTTGAAGACGTGATTGTGCGACCTCGGCCATGCGGGCAGACCACTGCCCGAAGCGTTCGCTGTAAACAGGTTCGCCGCCGAGCCCGCTGACGATGAGGACGTGCGTGCGCGCTGTCGCCCATGCGGGCGTACTCAAGAAAAACAAAGCGATGACGAGCGCCCTCACACCAACCCTCGTCGGCGGCGGTAGACCCACTCCAGGCACAACAAGGTGAGCAACAGCAACAAACCCGCAGGCATATCCCAGAGTTCCAGTCGCTGCTGAACGGCAGCGCTGGCGCGCGCGGTAGTGATTGCGTCGGCCAATTTCGATGCGTCGCGCGCGGTGTAGAAGCGACCGCCGGTTTCATCCGCCAGCCGTCGCAACAGCGGCTCACGCATTTCCGCTTGAAAGTATTCGCGCGTTGTCGTGCCAACCTGTATATGATCGACGGGCGTCTCTAGGCCGCTCTCATTGGGCAGCTCCACCTGCAAGTCATACAGACCCGGGTGGCGTGGTGTAAAATCGGCGCGATAAGCGCCATTGTTGGCCGGCAGCCATGTCATCGGTAAACGCAGACGATCGCCGAGCGGCGTGGTCACTCGCAAGTGGACGTCGGCATTGTTCTGCGGCAGGTACGCGGCATCGACCACTTCGGCAATGATTTCAACCGACTCATTGACAGATACATCCCGTTGCGCGGCGTGGATGGTGACGCGGTCCGGCGCAGACTGCACCAGCCAGCGCAACAGCTGACGCCATAATCTTTCGTGGCTCTGATCGTCGAGCTGTAGATCCTGATGCATTTGCCAGCGCCAGGTATCGTGGGCATTGAAGGCCAGCACCTGACCGCGCCCAAACCGCTGCTGGGTTAATACAGGCAACGGCGCCGGTAGCGATGGCGCCCGGCCTTCGAGCAAGATCGAGGCCCCAGGTTTGACGCGATGGAGGGAATGCAGGGCCATAAGCGGCGGCAGGGCGGTCCAGGCCTTGTCCGATGCGTCATCGCGGACGCCGTCGGTCAATGGATGCGTCCTTCCCCTCGGTGTTGGTCGCACCGCCACCTCGGCCTGAAAGGCCTGGCTGGGTTTGGGTTCGAGCACGAGTGGGGACAGCTCGGCCAGCGGCGTACCGAGGTAGCCGCCGTTGGCGAACGCACGCCTGCCTCCCAGGAGCAGCAGGCTGCCACCTCGGCGAGCCACGAAATCCGCGATCATTTGCAGCTGCGCGGAGGTGAAGTAACTTGCCTCGACGCTGCCGAGAATGAGACC
>CAYGAS010000221.1:0-4001 GCA_964347935.1 uncultured Nitrospiraceae bacterium
GTTGCGGGGGGAGTGGGCCAATCCCCGCTTTAGCGGCGACCTCGATGCGGACAGTCGATTGGTGGCCGCTTATCAGGACATCGAGCTACGGCTGTTTATCCCGCCCACCTTTAGCTCGCCGCCGCAGCAGGCACAGATTTACATCGTAGTGCCCTCGCAGATACCCGGTCTGGATGTCGGCGGTGGGCTGCAACTCAGCTGGGTCGCGCGCGGACGCTTCTTGAACGGAATTGCACGTCCGGGCGATCGGGTTCTGATTTTCGACGGGACCGTTAGCGAGCCGGTGTTGGCGGATTTCCTGAGCCTCACGATCACGATCGATGCGCGCATGATGGTGGGCGCGGTGCGTTTGGATCCTGTTTTTGAGATCGAGCGGAGGTAGACGCGTGTTCAAGCGCTATTCGTGGCTTTGGTGTGTGATGGCTGTGCTCAATGCTCTGACGCTCGCCGAGCACGCCTACTCAGGAACATTTGATGTGAGTGTATCGCCCCCGCGAATCGAGCAGCGTGCCAAGCCGGGTAAGGTCGTGCGCAACACGATTACGATCACTAACTTTGCCAACGAGCCGGGCCGATATCTGGTCAAGACCGCAGATTGGGGTCTCAGCAAAGAGGGCCGTGTGACTTTCAACGAGGGAGCGCCCAACGAGGGCTCCTGTCGTCCCTGGGTGCGTATCGAACGCCACAAGCTTGCAGTGCCAGCGGGCGCAACCAAGAGTTATCGCTTCGAAGTGCACGCCCCTGCCGATGTCGAAGCCGGCGAGTGCCGCTTCGCATTACTCCTGTCGGCGGATCCGGACACAGTGGAGCCGGTGGGACTCGAAGGCATCCGCATACCGGTGGTGGGTCGTGTAGCCGTGATCGTGTATGTCACGGTGGGGAAGGCGCGGGCCAAGCTAAAATTGCGAGGACTCGAGACGCGCGAGCGTCAAGGCAAGACCATACTTGTCCTGATCCTGGAGAATTCGGGCAAGGCCCATGGGCGACCCGCTGGCAATGTGACGGCCATCGACGCCAGTGGGCGGAAGACCATCCTGGCGGTTGAGCCGTTCCCGGTGTTACCCGGTGAGACCCGAGCGATTGCCTTGCTACCTGTAGAGCAGCCGGGCCAGGCAAGCGAGGCGGCCGCGTTTAAACTGCAGACGCCAATGACCATTCGCGGCACCATTCAGTGGGACGGTGGATCGGCGAAGCTGAACCAGATGCTTCGCTAGCTCGCGTTGCTGCAGACTATTCATTGAGTTTGGTCAGGGCATAGTCCAGCTGTGTGGTACCGCGCGGCGCCACGTCGACGCCTTGCGGACGGTCGTCCATCAATCCCCAGGGCAGGGGTACGTTGTCGAGAGCGACCTCCAGCATGTGTCGGCCTGCCGGCACCGGCCAGAACTCGAAGCGCCCGCGGGCATCCGTCGTCACGCTGTAACCGTGGTCCAGATAAACGGTCACGTTGGCCACTCCGGCTTCGTCGGGTTCCTGAATGCCATTGCGATTGGCGTCGAGGTACACGGTCCCGGCAATGCGTCCTTGGCCAGGCTCTTCCCCCCCCTTGCCGACCGTCGTTCGCGTGCTTTCCCAGCCGAACTGGTAACGCACACCGAGAAAGGCGCTGCGCTCCGTTACACGGGTCTCGTTGCCGTTCACCAGCTCCACGGCATTCCTGTTTTGCGTCAGATCCAGTCTTAATTCCAATGCTCGGTTAACGCGCCAGTCGAGGTTGAGACTCAAACTTGATGTTTGCCCCTCCTCGGTTGCACCGCCGCCGGCGATGCCTGCCGTATAGATCGCATTCAGGCCGAAACGGCCATCGAAGAAGCGCCGGCTAGCGATCACGCGCACTAGGGTCTCCGTTAGCGTGTCCGTGGCCTGCTTGTTGCGCTGGTACTCGATGCCCGTACGCAGACGGGTCTGCGGAATATTCCATTCGTAGTCCCATATGAACTCTGAAACTGTGCTTGGGTTCGTGTCATTGTCAGTCTCGGTAACGCCGACTGTCCAGAAGCTAGCGCCATTGCCGAGCCGGTAACTGACGGTGGTCCGTGCGCCAATAGTGTCCGAGTCCTCGCTCGGCAAGCCCTCGCCAGGCCGTTGACGGGTCAAGCGCAACCCGCCATCGAGGTTTAACCGGGGATTGAGGCGATAGGAGGCATTGGCGAACGAGTTGACGGTTTTCCTGCCCGTCAGCAGCGGATCGTTATCGAGATTGGTTTCGAGGAGATCCGTGCCTGCGCGCACGCTCCAGAGAAAGGTGCGATAGATTCCATTCCAGTAGATGCCCTGTTGGTCATTGGGGATGCCATAGGTGTTGTCGATCCAGACCAGATCCGGTTCGAGGCGAAACACCCCGTAGTGGTGCTGCCAGCGGGCGCGCCGGGTCTCCCCGTCGAGCCAGATGCCGGTCTCGCCGCCGCCGTTGCTGAGGACATGCAGTTGCCCACGTTGCCGGGTACCGGGGTCGTGGTACTCCACCGCTCCCGCGAAGCTGGTATGGCTGTCGATGCGGGTGCCGACGAGTGCATCGCTAACGTCCCACAGTTGCACCCCGCCCCCCCAACGCGCGTTGAAGCGGTGCGTGGCCGCGATACCCCTCACACTGCCGAACGTACGCTCAAAAACCGGAAAGGTGCGGCCACGCTGAATGCCGAGGTCGCCGGCAGCCGCACCCACCGTGGTCCCGTCTCGTAGGACGCGCGTGGCCAGGCCGCTGATCAACGGCGCGGGGAGGCGAAGGCGGTAGCTAATAGCCACGTTCGCGGGCGCGGGGGCGGGGATCTGACCCAGGAGGTTATCCATGAACCAGCGTCCCGTAAGCGGCAGCTCCGTCTGCGCTAGCCGCAGGACATCGCCGGAGCCCACGTCAGGACCAGGGTCGTCGGTTTGGTCTGTGACAGCCGCTCGAAAATCCAGGAACCCGAAGTTCGGTGTTGCTTGTCGGAAAGTGACGCCGAGGCCGTTTTCGGTCGTCGTGCGGTCGGCGTCGCCCATGGCCTTTGAGCGGTAGTAGACGTACTCGACACCGACAGAGCCGGGCCCGTATTGCCCCAGGCCCTTTCGTGCCTCCAAGGCCCCGGCAAGCGATGCATCGGCCACAGTGGGGTCAATCAGCTTATCAACATAAGGCGTGGGTGCCGCACTTGCAGTCCCTGGGGTTGGTGTAGGTGCCGCCTGCGATGTCAGCTTTGTTTCGGTGTCGTTCGCTGCCTGCGTCCGCGCGGGCGCGCGGGGATCCCATTCAACAGCAGTCCGCCCGGCTTCAACCGACAGAGAGGGTTCTGGAGGTACGGCGGCAGCGGCTACCGGCACGGGCACGGAGACGGACTCGATCTCGGCGGTGGCGGCTGTGGCGCTGGGTGGTGGCGTTGAGGCAGATGCAGACCGTCGAGGTTGGCGTTGTGCTAGCGTGCTCACCGGCGTGCGGCTCGGCACCGTGGCGTGCTCGCCGATGGTCGCCACGGGTCTGTTGGACCCTTTCAGCGATGGCGCCACGGCGCGCCCCGCCGCTTTCTCGAGCAGTCGTGCAGGGCCGTCTGTGTTTGATTGCGGGCTTGCGGCAAGATAGGTGTTTAGAACGATGAGGCCAGCCATACCTCCTGCAAAGATCGCACTAGCCGCTGCTGCATACCGCTTAGCGTTCTTCTTGTCCAAAATCAATCATTTAGAGTTTTCTGCTCGATGAACACATTAAAAATAGCAGCTAGGCTGCTACTGGGAGTTCGATGGTCTGCAATTTCTGAGCCAGCAGGGTTGCGGTGCTGCATGCACGGCGGGTCTCGATTCCAGCACTTGACCCCCCGCGAGGGATGACATAACGAGCGCCAACCCGCCCCGGCTTGACGTACGGGCAGCTTGGGCTAGGAGGAGATGCTCCGGTGGCGGTGTCCCGCCACCGAGTTACGGCCGATCTGCCGGTCTGGGTTCGTCCGACAGCAACTCATCGATGGCGGAGCCGACCTGGGCCCACCAGTGGCGCGTATGACTCAACAGGTTGTCCGGGTGAGACGTAT
>CAYGAS010000222.1:0-13279 GCA_964347935.1 uncultured Nitrospiraceae bacterium
AAGACTTCGGCAACCGCAACGCCTTTCGCCTGTTGCGGCGCTACCGCGAGCGCATGTGCATGTTCAACGACGACATTCAAGGCACGGCGAGCGTGACGCTGGCCGGCCTGTACACGGCGATGCGGATTACCCGTCACCGGCTGGCGGATCAGACGATACTCTTCAACGGTGCCGGCGAGGCGGCGCTTGGCATTGCCGATCTCGTCGTCAGTGCAATGATGGCCGATGGGGTCAGTAAGGACGAGGCCATGTCACGCTGCTGGCTCAAGGACTCCAAAGGTCTGGTCGAAAGCACCCGTACCGGTCTGCAGGAGCACAAACGCCCCTATGCACATGGGCATCGACCACTCGTAAACCTGTTCGATATCATCGAGGCCGTCAAGCCGACGGCGCTGATCGGCGTATCGGGCCGACCGAAACAGTTTACGCGAGAGATTGTCGAGGAGATGGCGAGACTCAATGAACGACCCATCATTTTTGCGCTCTCGAACCCGACGGCCAACTCGGAATGCACGGCACAGCAGGCGGTCACGTGGTCGCGGGGTCGGGCTATCTTCGCCAGCGGTAGCCCCTTTGCACCGGCCACCTATGAGGGTAGACGATACGTGATCGGGCAGGGTAACAACTGCTATATCTTCCCCGGCGTGGGGCTCGGGGTCGTCATTTGCGGGGCTCGGCGCGTCACCGACGAGATGTTTTTCGAGGCGGCGAAGACATTGGCTCAGCTGG
Organism: uncultured Nitrospiraceae bacterium; assembly: GCA_964347935.1. Classification (GTDB taxonomy): domain Bacteria; phylum Pseudomonadota; class Gammaproteobacteria; order Acidiferrobacterales; family SPGG2; genus SZUA-472. The sequence goes on from CAYGAS010000222.1 coordinate 730, forward strand.
TCTCCGACCGGGATCTTTCCGTGGGTTGTATCTATCCGCCGCTCGGCAAGATCCGCGAGGTCTCTGCGCAGATTGCGACCGCCGTGGCAGAGGTTGCATACAGGCGCGATCTCGCAACCGAACCGCGGCCCAAGGACTTGCTCGCATACGTGAAATCGAGGCAATACCAGCCGAGCTATCAGAGTTACGTGTAGGGCATCGCCTCGGGCGACGATGGACTAACGGGGTCTGACCCCCGCAGGATGGATGACCTCGGACCTTCGCCGTTACCCGCTTCACCCCTGCTGCGCCCCGTTTGGGTTTGCGCTTCACGTTCGCGCCGCGTTCGGCTTGAGCCACGGGGCGAATAGACCAAGCGCTACGATGGCTCACAGAGGCGAAAGGGTCGCGGGATTTAAATGGGCAAGTTTTCGCGAGGACTCTAGATGGGAATGTTTGGCGACCTTAGCCCTTTGCCGTAAATGGGAAAGTCTTCTAACAGACTGTAGCGAGGAAATTTTTCTCCGTTTTGGCGCAAGGAAGCGCTCCTCCCTCCCTCCCCCCTAGAACGGGGAGGGTTGGGCAGAGGGGTGTATGTGCCTACTTCTCCCAAAACGCCTTGGCCGTTTCACGGGCGACGTCGACCCGGCTGAGCCCGATGTCCTTTAGCATTCGATCGTCGAGCTGCGCCAGGTGCCGGCGCTGGCGCGCCCGTTCGTGCCACGCCATCAGGGTATCGAGTGCCTGATGGATCAGTCCGTAAACCCACCGGCGCGTTGACACGCTGGTCCCGGAGGCGGAGGCGGGCAGGACGTCTGAAGTCTTGACTGCGATGTCGTACATCTATATTCTCCTTATCCGAAAGAAAGTCCGTTGGACTGTGCTAGTAGCGATAAAATAGCTACTCTACGTAGGTCTAGCAAACGAAATTATTTGAATTTCGGATTAGGTAAATTTATTCGATAGGGTCATGGCCCGACGTCTTCCGCCCCTCAATGCGGTGCGTGCCTTCGAGGCCGCGGCGCGCCACCTGAGCTTCACCCGGGCCGCCGAGGAGCTTCATGTTACCCAGGCAGCGATCAGTCACCAGGTGAAAGCCCTGGAGGTCTACCTCGGCTTGAAACTGTTTCGGCGCCTCAATCGCGCATTGGTGCTCACTGAGGACGGGCAGACCTACCTGCCGCCGGTCAAGCGGATCTTCGACCAGCTCTACGACGCTACCCGACGCCTGACTGAAAGCGAGGCCCGCGGAAAACTTACCGTATCAGCGCTACCGTCGTTGGCGGCGCGCTGGTTGGTCCCCAGGTTAGGTCGTTTTCGGGCAGCCCACCCCGACATCGATATACGCTTGGCACCCGCGACTCACCTCGTCGACTTTGCGCGCGAGGACGTGGATGTAGCGATCCGTTACGGTCGGGGTCAATATCCCGGATTGCGCGTCGATCGCCTGATGACCGAGGACATCATGCCGGTGTGCAGCCCGGCGCTGATCACGGGTCCCCAGCCGCTGAAGGAGCCTGCCGACCTCAAGCATCACACCCTGTTGCATGACGAGGGCCATGGCGAGTGGCGCACCTGGCTGCTGGCTGCCGGGGTGGAAGATGTGGATCCGACGCGAGGAACGGTCTTTATGGATTCCGGCATGCTGATCGAGGCCGCCGCGACCGGGCAAGGGGTGGCGCTGGCCCGCGGCGCGTTAGCCGCCGATGATTTGGCCTCCGGTCGGCTGGTGCGTCCCTTCGAGATCAAGGTTCCGGCCGAGTACGCCTACTACGTTGTGTGCCCAGAAGCGACGGCCGATCAGCCCAAAGTGGCCGCCTTTAGGGATTGGCTCTTAAAGGAAGCCGGATAGAGCCGCAGCCGCGACTAGACCAAAAGTGTTGCCTGACGGCGACGGTTTGCTAGCGGGGTGTAGCCCCCGCGCGGCCGGGCACTTTGGTTTCGGCCAAGGTGCCCAAAGCCATTGCCCCGGGCTCTGCGCCCCGAAAACCGGAGTCTCCCGCTCGGCTTGAGCAAACGGGCGACCAAAAACCATCGACTAACACCTGACGACTCACCATGAACGGTAAACGACTCACGGCCGGTAACCCCTGACCGGGTCGCCGGCAATACAGGCCTCGCCGGCGTTCTTGGCCATGCGCAGGTACTTCTCGGCCAGTCGCACGAGAGGTGTTGGCTCGTTCACTGTGTCCGAGAGCGTCGCGATACCGATACTGACACTGGCGGGAATATGTTTGTCATGAAAGACGATCTTGCGTGACTTGACCGCCCGGCGGATGCGCCGCGCAAGCATTACCGCCCCGGCATCGCTGATGTCCCGCGCCAGCACGACAAACCTGTCAACGCCGCATCGGGCGAAGATATCGTCCACGCGCAGTTCGCGCCGGACGATGCGGGTGACTGTCTTGACGATCAAATTACCCGCCGGGTTGCCGTAAATATTGTTGATGCGGGTAAAGCGATCGATGTCGAAAATGAGCAAGGCCAACCGCGTTGCATGGCGCTGGGCATGGGCGCAGGTCACCGCAATCTGATCGAGCAGATACGAGCGCGTGTATAGCCCGGTTAGCGGGTCTTTGATCTCGCTATCGATCAACCCGTGATGAAAGTCGCGTTCGGTCTCGTCTTGGTAGGAGAATCTGATGACGGCACTGGGACCCAGGGAAAGCTTGTCGCCGTCTTTCAGTTGAAATCGTCTGACCGGCCTTCCGTTCAGAAAGGTGCCATGGGTGCTCCCCAGGTCTTCCACCACGGCGGTGCCTTCGGGATTCGTTCTGATTCTCGCATGGTGCCGGCTTGCGCGTCGGTGGGTCAGCCTCACGTCGGCGTCGCGGCCCCGTCCGATCAGCAGTCCCGCCTCAAGCGGGAGGGTGTACAACATGCCGACGGGTCCGCCGCTGAGCACCGTGAGACACGGTTTGCGGCCGTTAATCTGTCCTGCCTGCGAGGCCCACGGCGCCGGGGGACTTCTTCGAATCGCCTTGCTCATGTCTGCAATAACTCACGCATACGGACCGGACCGCTTGGCCGCCATCGATCCTGGCGACGCGATGCCTGTTCACGGGTACGATGCGGGTGTTAACGCTCGCGGGACCGTGAGCTTGTCCCTGGCAAGACGGCAGCCTGGGCGCGCCCGCGGTAGCGGGAATGACGGCCGGCCCTCGGGCGTCCGGCACTCCACACACACTACCAGCCAGCAGCTATTCTAACTTTCCGACGAGGCCAGGGGAACGGTCGAGTAAGCACTTAAGTCTATGAAGATAAGTAGTAATTTATGCGCGCCAAGACTGCGGCAGCTGTAGAATAGCGACGGCGGGCCGCACGTCGGCCCGCACCATCACGGGACGAAATCATGCTTGGCGCCGTCTATCGCTGGATCGATCGAAACGTGCTCGAGCTCGGGCGCGAGCTGCGGCTGTCTTACCTGCCGCCGCTGATGGTCTACATGGCGGCCGGGATCTCGGGCCTGACCGCCATCGTCGGCACCTTTTTCGTCAAGGAATACCTCGGCCTGTCGGCGGCGTTCCTGGCCGTGCTCGGATTCTGGGCCGGGATACCGTGGGCACTCAAGATGCCGCTCGGGCACCTGGTCGATCTTATCTGGCGCTGGAAGAGCTGGCTCGTTTATCTCGGCGCGGGCCTTATCGCTGTCAGCCTGCTGATCATGGTTTTCCTGATCGGCGAACGCGAAGCCATGACCGCGGTGATGCCGGCCGGGGCCTGGTATGTCACGAGCGTATTGCTGGCGCCCATCGGCTACGTGATCCAGGACGCCGTCGCCGATGCGATGACGGTCGAGGCCGTGCCGCGGGTGGACGCACAAGGGAATCCGATCGAACCGGCCACCCGCAAGCTCATGCACACGACCATGCAGACCTTGGGACGCGTGGCCATTATCAGCGGCAGCGTGTTCGTCGCGCTGATAAACCTTTACGTTTTCACCGGTGTGCAAGCGTTGCCGCAGGAAGAAATTGCGCAGATCTACCGCAATGTGTACCTGATGGCGTTGGCGATTCCCGTGATTTCTGTGTTCGGCGTGCTGCTTGCCGCAGCGATTAAACAGCGCGACAAGCGTCGCTGGCTGCGGCAAGGCTTCACGCGTGATCAGGTCGCGGCGATGCTGATCGAGTCGGCGGAGCGCCCGGCGCCCAATTGGTGGATCCTGGGCGGCAGCCTGTTGTTCGTCGTCTTCACCCTGACGGTGGGTCTTAACCGGTGGCCTTATAGCGAGGAAATTGTTTTCATTGGCTCGATGGCGATCGTGATCTTTCTAATAGTGAAGCTGACGCGCGAGCTCGAGCCCGACGCGCGCGCCACGCTCGTCGGCACGGCCATCGTCATCTTCGTCTTTCGCGCTATTCCCACCCCCGGCCCCGGCGTCACTTGGTGGATGATCGATGAGCTCGGTTTCGACCAGCAGTTCCTGTCGGTACTCTCGCTGATCGGCGCGAGCCTGACGCTCGCCGGCATGTTCATCTTCCGCCGTTTTATGGCCGAGCGTTCGATCACCTACGTCGTGGGCGCGCTCACGGTCGCCGCCTTTGTGCTGGCGATGCCCATCGTCGGCATGTACTACGGCCTGCACGAGTGGACGGCGGCGAAGACCGCCGGCATCGTGGACGCGCGCTTCATCGCTTTGGTCGACACGGCGCTGGAATCACCGCTTGGGCAGATCGCCATGATCCCGATGCTCGCCTGGATCGCCAACTCCGCACCCGCCAAGCTGAAGGCGACCTTTTTCGCGGTCATGGCCTCGTTCACCAACCTGGCGCTGTCCTTGAGCCAGCTCGGGACGAAATATTTGAATCAAATCTTTATCGTCACGCGCGAGGTCCGTGACCGCAGCACGGGGCAGGTAGAGCTACCAGCGGACTACAGCCAGCTCGGTGACCTGCTCATCGTACAGGTCGTGATCGGCTTGGCGCTGCCGTTCACGGCCATTCTTTTCGCCCGCGTGAGTCGGTTTAGGAGCGCGTAGCGCCTTGCCGCGAGCGCGGATGCACGTGGTCGTCCTGTGCCGGGAGCGACTTTGGGCGGCGCCTGCAACGATCGGCACAAAAACGTCATTGGCGAGAAATCGCCTAGAGGTGAAGCAAGCGTAGGGAGGTAACAGCTACCGACTCACGGCTTGTGCTCGCTGAGACGTAATCCCATGGCGCGCGTACAAGCGATCGATTTCTCGGGCGAATCGTTGCTGTATTATCTTTCGCCTGAGCTTCAACGTCGCTGTGACCAGGCCGTTTTCTACTGTCCAAGGATCCAAGGTGAGCGCTACCGCCCGCACCTGTGCATACGAGGGGAAACCGCGTAGCCGCTCTCTGACGCGTTCAAGAACCGGGTTCACGATCTGCTTCATTTGCAATGAAGCCGCATCTTCAGGGTCGACACCTCGCTGTGCTGCGAAACTGCGCCACGCGGCGCGTTCGAGTACGAGCAGTGCTGCTATAAAAGGCCTACCTTCGCCGATGACCATCGCTTGTTCGAACAGCGGGTCTTGAACGATAGACATCTCGAGATCCGCGGGCGGAATCTTCTCACCGGTCGATGTCACGAGGATCTCTTTCATGCGGCCGCGGATGAACACCTGGTTGGCGCGTATTTCCGCGATGTCGCCTGTGTGCAGCCAGCCTTTTTCATCAATCGCGGAGTGCGTAGCTTCGGGGCGCTGCCAATACCCGAGCATAACGTTCGGACTACGTACTAGAAGTTCGCCGCCCGTGCCGACGGTGACCTCCACTCCAGGCAACGGTTCACCGACGGAGTCCGGACTATTGCGTTCTGGGCGGTTGCCAGTTACGACCGGTGAGGCCTCTGTTAGCCCATAACCTTGCAGCAGCGGCAAGCCCAGAGCGAGGAAGTAGCGGGCAATGCTATGCTCAACCGGTCCTCCACCCGTGATGCTAAGCCGCAGGCGGCCACCGAGACGGGCAAGGATCGGCTCGGCGACTAAACGGCGCAGCAGCTGCCAGAGCATTGCGCGTGCTGGCCCTACTGTGCCGTGACCCTGTGTGTGCTCGAACCAGTCCCAGCCGACATCGAGTGTCCAGTCGGACAAGCGCTGCGCTAAAAGCCCCTTCTGCACCAGGTGTTCTCTGATCGTCGCATAAAGGCGTTCATAGATCCGCGGCACCGAGATAAGCACTGTCGGCCGGACCGTCACCAGGTCCTGAGCGAGGTCCTTCGTGGAACGCGCGTACACGACACGGCTACCTGCCATCATCGGCAAATAGTAACCCACTGTCCGCTCGAGCATGTGCGATAACGGCAGGAATGACAGGAACACGTCCTCGCGGTACGCCGGTATCATCTTCCACGTGGCCTCGGCATCCCAAAGGATATTTCGGTGTGACAACATCACGCCTTTGGCACGGCCAGTGGTTCCGGACGTGTAAACAATCGTGGCCATGGCGTCTGGATCAGCGGGCCCGGCTTCCATCCGCTCAACGCGGGACGGCAGCCAATCAGCGACATGTTCAAAATCGACGGCATCCGCCGACGCCGCTCCCTTCTCGAGGCAAAGCACGCGCCTCAGCTGCGGAAACAGGGCATGGCGCTTGGATAACTCGCGCCACTGACCCGCCTTGCTGACGAATAGCAAGCGACTGCCAGAGTCCTGAAGAACGTGAGCGATGCTATCGGGGTTATCGCCTGCGTATAGCGGCACGACCACCAGTTGCAAGGACAGGGCCGCCTGATCAAGCAACACCCATTCCACACTGTTCGGCAACCAGAGGGCGATGCGATCTTGCGGTGCCAGACCTTCTTTGGCCAGCGCGTGTCGCCAGCGCGCAACTTGGTTTTCGACGTCGCGCCAGGTGTAGCCTACCCAGCGTTTCTCGACCGGATCATACTGCTCGTAGGCGGTGGCGTCCGGTGTTCGCGCAACACGACGTTGGAACAATCCGAACAAGGTCCCCGCGTCGGTGCAGGAGATGAAATCGGTTGTGCCCATAAGGGCGTTTTCCGCTAGCGTTTGACACCTATGACACCTAAGTAATCACATATGCGGATACTTTTCCTTGATTCAGGTCATAAAACGCTGTTGTCTCAGACGTGCGCATGCGGGCGAATAGAGCTAGTTCGGTTGGTGTTTCAAGAGCCTGGTCATTTGCGCGAGCTCTTTCTCCAGCTCCTTGCGGTGAGCCAGTAGAAAATCGCGCAAGCTGCGCTTGCGCAGTAACAGGAAGAACCAATGAATGTTCTCGCTAATCCTGCTGCGTTCGCGCTGTAGCGCCAGCGCCGCGGCAAAGGCCGGCGGCAGACTGAGCAAGTACGCGACGGCCGCCACCGGGCCGAACAACCCGCCGACGATTGCCGATTGGATAGCCCACGCACCTAGGAAGAGGATCGATCCATACTCCATTCTGCGAAAGTCCCGGTCCTGCAGCTCGACCGACTGACGCCTGACCAAGACGCGTGTCAGCACATAGGGAAACGCAGAGTTCACCCATCCCCAGAGACCCAAAGGCAAGATGACTGCGAGAATGAGCAACGTGCGTAAGACGAAACGGGCGATTACGACGGGGCTATAGCGCAGTGTCAGCTGATAGTCGCGCACGCCGAAGTGCCGACACAAACGGTCAAATCGATCGAGCTGCCGGCTGAGGGCCGCCACACGTTTGGGATCCCTTTCGCGCAGCAACTGTCGCCACTCAAGTAACTTCTTGAGCGCACGCACCCGCTGCTCCAAGGTGGCGTGACGGTATCGGCCTCGGCGCAAAGCGAAAAACCGCTCCAGTCGGCGCGATAGCTCGAGGTCTTCAACTGACTCAGCGCTCAGCGTCACGGCATTCAGCGCGCTTTCAATCAATGCGGTCAAACGGCGCACGGTATCCTTGGGATTCTCTTTTGCAAGCACCGAGAGATTGATAGCTTCACCGACCTGAACGTAAACGCTGCCGCGAAATTCTCCCTTGTCCATAAAATTAACACCCACCGGCAACACGGTCGGCTCGGTGCCAGTGGTCTCGAGGCTGCCGCGGGCGATGCGCGCGGCGCCGGTTCGGAGCTCACGCATATGTGGATCCGAATGGGTTTGCCCTTCAGGAAATATCAACAGTACGTCGCCGTGCGCCAGGTGCTCGTAGCACAGAGCGAAGGAATCGACATTGCGACGCAAATCGACACCCAGATCTTCCCGGCGATAAATCGGCACCGCTTGCATCAGATGGAGCCACGGGCGTGCGAGCGGGTTGTCGAAGGTGAGGGATCTGACCAGCGGATGAATGAGGCGAGGACAGAAGCCCTGAATGACGATGGCGTCGGCGATGGCGTTGGGGTGGTTGGCGCAGAGCAGTACCGGACCGCGAGCGGGAATGCGCTCCAACCCGCGGGCCTCGCGGCGGCCATAAAAGATGCGCAAGAGCAGGCGGCAAAACATGCACCACCCCCGCTGTACCAGTGTTTCACCACGGTTTTGCAGCTGTGGCCGGTGACTGATATCGGCGTCGGTCACGATCTCACCACTCGCCGGCGCCCTTGCGCGGCGCACCTGATAACTGAATCTCTACCGGTCATAATACCTCATTATGCATTTATAACCGCAAACTTAATTCGTCTGAGAAGTTCTTGCGTGGGGATTTGCGAAAGTTTCGGCAATTCGCAATAGCAGCCGCCGCTGTTCGGTCGGCAGGTTAGAGTAGATCTCCATGACTCGGCGCATATCATCGGGAAAGGCGCTACAGACGGGGTCTGACTCGATGTGCTGCTCGTCCATCCAGCCAATGGGTTTTTTCAGGAAACGCTCGCACCGGCGAGCGAGCCGCTCGGAGATGGTCAAGAAGGGATTTGCAACCAGCTCGTCGACTTTCTTGCGCGAAAGCCCCAACGCTTTTAAAAGAGGAGCGAACGATCCGCGTCGTGATCGACACTGCTCCACTGCCGCTACCAGGTTTTGGTGGCGGATAGCTTGTATGTCGCGGCCGTGGGCGCGAATGGGCCCGATGCCAAACATGATCCAGCAGGGCGAGGCGCCCGTGACTTCAGCGATACGACCGATATCGTCGGGCGAGGGCACGGAAATACCGGCCTCGTAGTTGCCCAATCGCGAGGTGCTCCAGTCCGGGATCCGCGCGAGTAGCTGTGCTGCGGTTTGGAGTCCCGCCATCCGGCGCGCTTGCTTGATACGCTGTCCTATCTGGACCGCTGTGGGGTTCTTGCGTTCGGCCATGGCTGTGCTGGTGATTAGTGTACCCCCAAGGCGTCCAGCGGAATACAAGAAAGTTGTAATTTTTTCTTGCATTCTTGAAAAAGAGCATTATACTTCGTTTCCACGTAGAGGAATGATCACGATGAGAATTTTCGAGCATAGATTCACAAGCGTCGCGCAGCGCTCCTCGGGGGCGATGCCAGCGCTGCCGTGCGCCTATAGAGGCGCCGATAGCAGCGCGTCGGCGGCGATATCGCCCGGCGCGCAATGTAATTTACTTGGAGTCGGTATGAACTAGTCTTCCGCACACAGGACCGCGGAAGGCTTGATCGGAGATGCCTTTCGCGGGATGGACAGAAACCCCGTTAGGCATCGATGCGTAACGGGGTTTTTTATTGCCCCGAAAGACGTTCTTTGACAAGTCGGAAAGTGCAATTTTCGCAGCCGCTGCGGCGGCTGCGACGCGGGAGTGGTCTGCCCGGTGTGAGCGGGCAGACCACTCGCGACTAGGAATTCCCCGGTGTCACCGCCAATTGCGGTGCGCCGACTCTTGCGGGTGTGGCGTAAAGGTAGCGTGTAAGGCTTCCACCCTTAACGTACGAGTTCGAGTCTCGTTGCCCGCACCAGATGGACGGCCTGTAGTTTAGCGGGAAAACGCCGGGCTTATACCCCGGGAGCGCCAGATTAGCGCGAATCGCAGGTTCGAATCCTGCCAGGCCGATAAGTATTGCCGGTGTAGCTCAGGGGCAGAGCAGCTGCCTTGTAAGCAGCAGCGCGCGGGTTCGAATCCATGCCGCCGGCACCAGTTTGTGCCTTAGAGTTTGCCAGGAGGTGTGGCAGCACCTGGTTGTGTTACGGGCCTGTCGTATTGTCTCTCGTTACTGCCATGCAATACGAAGGCGAGTAAAGCGGAACCGCTGTTTGATCCGGGAGCCGGTGGGGTGAACCCGGCCCTGGTTAAGCCTCAGGCATATGTAGAAGCAGGAGTCTCACGCAACGGTAGCTCCAAGCGGTAGAGCGGCTGGCTGAAGACCAGCGCGATGAACGTTCGAGTCGTTCCCGTTGCGCCAGTTTATTTTGTTGGCAGGTGCGCCATAGGCAGGCGGTCTCCCTGTTAAGGAGAGGTATGTCGGTTCGAGTCCGACCCTGCCAGCCAATTCAATCAGACGGATGCGTTGAGCAGTGTGGTGAGCTCGGCAGGCTGTAACCCTGTGGCCTTCCTGGCTTGTAGGTTCGCTTCTTCGCTGCGCAGTCCCTGCTGCGCTCGAAGTCCGGCCGAGCCGTCCCTGGCCCGGCGTTCGCGGCTCCTATTCCCGCCGCTTACCCTTCCGCATCCACCAATTCGGGGCCGTAGCTCAATCGGGAGAGCGCCTGTCTTGCAAACAGGAGAGTGGGAGTTCGAGTCTCCCGGGCTCCACCAATTTACGACATGGGCTGGTAGCTTAGCGACGAAAGCACATGACTGTCGATCATGGTGACGAGGGTTTGAATCCCTTCCAGCTCGCCAATTCTTGAACCGGTATGCAAATGTCAAGCAGCCAGGCTTTCAACCTGGTGCCCGTAGGGCGTTGCGCGTTCGAGTCGCGTCCGGTTCGCCAAGCCTTGATAGCTTAAGGTAAAGCACGCGCCTGATAAGCGCGCGAGTCTCGGTGCGAATCCGGGTCAAGGCACCAGATATTTTCGGCGTGTAGCGTAGCCTGGCAACGCGCCTGGTTTGGGCCCAGGAGATCGCAGGTTCAAATCCTGCTGCGCCGACCAATACATGCAGGCATGGCTTAGTGGCAGAGCGCGACCGCGCCACGGTCGACGAGGCGAGTTCGATTCTCGCTGCCTGCTCCAATCATGGCGATCTTAGCTTAATAGCAAAGCCCTCGGCCGTGACCCGAGAAGATACCAGTGCAAGTCTGGTCGATCGCCCCAAAGCCGCTTAGCTCAATGGGTCAGAGCGCCTGTCTTACAAACAGGAGGCCGACAGTTCGATTCTGTCAGCGGCGACCAATTCAATCCGGAGAGGTGGCAGAGTGGCTGATTGCGCCTGTCTCGAAAACAGGATTGCGCCGAGCGTGCAACGTGGGTTCGAATCCCACCCTCTCTTCCGTGCCCGTAGCTCAATGAATAGAGTCTTTGGCTTCGAACCAAAGGGATGGGGGTTTGAGTCCCTCCGGGCGCTCCAGTTTCAGACTGAAGAGTCACCGACCGTTAGCTCAACTGGTAGAGCACTCGCCTCTTAAGCGAGGTCATGTCGGGTTCGAATCCCACGCGGTCGACCATTTCTTTTTCGTGTCGCCGTCGGCGACGATGTAATAGCCGGGTCTCGGCCCGGCGGCCGAGGAACTTTCTTGTTGCTACAAGAAAGTTCCAAAAGAAACGCTCCCCTGACTCTGCGCTCCGCAGCAAAACGCGCTGCGGAGTTCCCTCCCTCGCCGCTTGGCTCAGATGGTTCGCGGAAGGGCCATCCCTGGCCCTGCCGCGAACGCGCAGCTCCCTGCTGCGCCGCTTCGCGCTTGCTCTTCGCCTTCACGGCTCGCTCGGCTTGAGTAAAGGGGATAAAAGCTTAAGAAGTTCACGACTAACTACTCACGATTAAAGACTAACGGTTGTATGTGTCCATAGCTCAGCGAATCAGAGCATCGCCGTGCGAAGGCGAAGGTCCGAGGTTTGAATCCTCGTGGGCACACCACGTGTCCCTGAAGGGAATTGGCATACCTCGCTGGCTCAGACCCAGCGGCTTCTCGGTTCGACTCCGAGGGGACACACCAAATATTCGCCGATCTTCTAACGGGTAGGATGCGAGGCTTTGAACCTCGAGATACAGGTTCGAACCCTGTTCGGCGATCCAATTTTGCCGCGGTAACTCAGCAGGTAGAGGGCGTGACTCCAAATCACGTCGACGGCCGTTCGATTCGGTCCCGCGGTGCCAAACTCTCGTTCGATTCGCCCGGTGGCCGAAAGACGAGGCGGCTGACTGCAACTCAGCACATGTCGGTTAAAGTCCGACCCGGGTGTCCAACAGCGATCACATCCCCGTAGCTCAATGACAGAGCATTCGGCTTCTAACCGGAAAGATGCAGGTTCGAATCCTGCCGGGGGTGCCCGGACAACTCCGTGACCTAGCTTAATGACAGAGCGCGTGGCTCATAACCACGAGAGTCCTGGTTTGAGTCCAGGGGTCACGACCAAACGCGCCTGTGGTGGAAATGGTAGACACGTCAGGCTTAAACCCTGAAGCTTAGGCATTGTCAGTTCGAATCTGGCCGGGCGCACCATGAACACTTATGAACGGGAAGGGTGGCTGAGCGGCTTAAGGCGGCGCGTTGCTAGCGCGCTAGGCCCACGTGGCCTCCTGGGTTCAAATCCCAGTCCTTCCTCCAGTTTCTTCGACCCGCGTTGCACTTTCCGAGTTGTTACTGAGCTTTGATCAAC
>CAYGAS010000223.1:0-6099 GCA_964347935.1 uncultured Nitrospiraceae bacterium
ATTGTGGCTGGTTTTCTCCTACGGCGTGTATTTGTCAGAGCGGGGCGTCGAGGCGTCATCCATTGTTTCTTATGGACAGGCGCTGTATTGGGGAATAGCCGCATTTTCGACGGCCGGCATAGCGGACACGCCACGGTCGAATATGGGGCAGCTGGTGGGCGGCATATGGATCGTGGTGGGTTCGGTACTTTTTTTTGGAACCATCGTCGCAACGATTACGAGCTACTTCATGCGCCCGATGCAACGTCCGGTTAAGAAGATCATCGATACGATTGAATACAATCTCGAACAGTTAGACGACCTAAGCATTGAGGAGCTCGATTTGTTGAAGAGTACCGTCGACACGCTGATCGTCCATATGGAGAATTTGAAGAAAAAGACAGAAAGACGCACGAAGAAAGATTGAGCGGGGTCAGTAGCTAGTAGGAGATTAGGCAGCGATTATGGGTCGGGGAATACTTGCGATCGTCTTTTTTTTCGTGACCGGCTGCACTGCACACTTTCCGGTCAATCCGCCATTAGAGCACTACCAACCGAATCACGGTTACCGGTTGAAGAATCTCCGCGTTCCGGGCAACTCCGAGGAGCTTCTTTTCATAGTCGCGTTCTCCGGCGGCGGCACGCGCTCGTCGGCATTGGCCTATGGCGTACTCGAGCAGTTGGCGGCCACGACCGTTACCATCAACGGTCGACAACGGCGCTTGCTCGACGAAGTCGATGTGATCTCAGGCGTATCGGGCGGTGGCTTTACTGCGGCTTACTACGGCCTTTATGGGGACCGCATCTTTCAGGATTTCGAGCAGCGCTTCCTTAATCGCAACATAGACAAGGGTCTAACGGCACAGCTGTTTTCTCCCGTCAACTGGGCACGGCTGGTATCGGCAGGCTTCAGCCGCAGCGATTTGGCAGCGCGCTATTTCGACAAGCATGTTTTCGATGGCAAGACCTTTGCCGACATTGCAGCGCGTAAGGGGCCAGCTATTATCATCAACGCGACGGATATGTCGCTGGGTACGCCGTTTGCGTTCCTGCAATCGCAATTTGATTTCATATGTTCCGATGTCGCGAAGTTTTCCATAGCGCGTGCGCTGACTGCCTCATCGGCGATACCGGTGGCGTTTACGCCCATTACGCTGCGCAACTATGCGGGCACCTGCGCCTTTCGGCCGCCACAATGGTTCCTTGAGGCGCTGAATTCCGGCGATCGAGCTGGACGCCGGTTTGAGTTGGTCAACCGACTCTCTACCTACTTGGATTCGGGCGACCGAGCTTACGTTCACTTGGTGGACGGTGGCTTGTCGGACTATCTCGGTGTACGCGGTCCCATCGATCGCGTCATATTGTTCGATGACGCCGTCGAGGCAATCCGTCTATACGGGCGCCAGGGTCCGCGCAAACTGCTTTTTATCGTAGTTAACGCAGAATCGCTGCCGCATCATCGGTGGGATCGGGAGCTGCGGGCGCCTAAACTGAATCAGGTGCTGACGTCGACAACGTCGCTGGCAATCAGCCGCGCCAACTTTGAAACTACGGAGTTGCTCAAGGCGATGCTTCAGCGGTGGCGTGAACAGATGCAACAGGCGCAGTGTGGCCAGCCGACGGCCGCGCACATCCGTTCAGATGCAGGCTGCACGGATATCGCCAGTTATCTGGTCGAAGTGAATTTTGACTACATTACCGATGAGCGTGAGCGCGCGTATTTGAGAGATTTGGAAAGGGGCTTTAAGCTGCCGCCTGAGGCGGTTGACCGCTTACGCCGGGCAGGGCGGACGGTCTTGACCGAGTCGGCGGCATATCAGAGATTTCTTGCGGAGCTGCCGCGATGAAAAAAGCCGTCGTCAGTGTAGACATATCCTCACTAGCAGCAGCTGTGCTGGGATCGAAAAATGGCTGAAGAATTTCTTGACACGGTTATCGACTTCTACCACGACGAGATTAGCGATCATGTCACCTATAAAGAGCTCGGGGGCCATGCGCGCGATGCTCGTTTCAAGAAAGAATTTCTGACGATGGCGGAGATCGAGGGCCATCACGCCGAGTTCTGGAAGGAGGTTATCGAGTCGCGCGGGGGCGAGCTGCCCAGACGACCGCGAGTACGCAAGCTGCGCCTAACCGTGTTGAGGCTTCTACAAAGCATAATGAGCCCGGTGGTGTTGATTTCAGTGCTGGAGTTGGGTGAAGCGGGCGCGTTCAAGCGGTACCACCGGTTTCTGTCTGAAGCGCCACTGAAAGAAGGCGAGAAGGCGCGGCTAAGGGCCATCATTCTCGATGAGCTCGAGCACGAGAAGACCTTTCGACGCCAATCGACGGGATCTCGTGCTACGAACGTTCGCGACTTCGTGCTCGGCATGAATGACGGTCTGGTCGAGATCCTTGGCGCGGTAACGGGGCTTTCCGCCGTCTACGTGGGGCGGCCACTGATGGTCGGTGTGAGCGGTCTCATCGTCGGTATCGCTGGGGCGCTCTCGATGGCGATCGGCGCGTTCGTGTCGGTGCGTTCACAACGACAGGTCAATGAAGGTACAAAGGAGCGTTTGGAGACGCTTTTTGACGTGGCACCGGAGCGGGTACTGGATGACTATAGAAATAGGCTGAATGAATCCGGCGTGCCGGCAGATCTGGCAGATTCCTTGGTGGCGAAAATCGGTGAAAACAGGGAAGCCGTGTCCCAGCTACTCGTAGGCAAAATCGAAGAAAACGAGCTACGCGCTGGTCTTTTTACTGGCTGTGCCTATCTGTTTGCGGTGGCGTTTCCGGTTCTGCCTTATTTTTTCGCCGCCAGCTCGCTGACGGCGTTGCTGTTCTCAGTCTTGTTGGCGGGACTGGCATTGGCCGCCGTGGCAAGCGTCATTTCGGCGCTTTCCGGCATCGGCATGAGACGCAACATCATTGAAATGATGACGCTCGGTTTCGGGGCGGCAGCGATTGCCTACGTCATTGGCAAGCTCGTGCAGACCGTATTCGGTATCGAAGTGTAGCTGGGTGAGGCGGCCGCTCCTAAGTTCACCTGTTGGATGGGGGACTGTCAGACAAGCTGGGTGTACGGGGACCGATGGATCGCGTAATACTGATCAATGATGCCGTGACGGGAGAGAGCAAGCTGCGGGAGAAGATGCACTGGTTCTGGATCGGGCTTTGGCTCTGCACCACGGCCGCCCCCGGCGTGGCGGCAGCCGCCGAGAGGGCATCGTTTCCGGGCGTGGCCACGGCGGCGATCGACGCCGGCACGCAAGCGGCCGATGGCATATTCGCGCGCGGTGCGGTTAGCAGCGCCGTCGGCGGTGCTGGTCCCTACATAGATCAAGTGCAAGAATCGTTGAGCGTATTTCCGGAACTGCTCTTGTTGCGTGTCAAGGACGACGTGTTGGTGGTGCGGATCGATCCGGCAGCTTTGTTTCGTGACGATTCTACTAATACGCACGTCGCAGGCCGCACCTTGCTTAGTAACATGGCGGAAAAGCTCATGTTCCTCGAAAAGACCGCCATCGTGATACAGGTGCACACAGAGACGACGGGCGACGAGAAACGCAATCTACGGCTCTCCGAGCGTCGGGCGGAGTCGATTAGAAACCACCTCGAGGGTTACAACCTAAGTGAGCAACGGATGGCCGCGTTTGGTTATGGCGACCGCTATCCGCTTCCCGCAGCGAGCGGTCAGTCGAGCGCGCGGGTAAACATTCTGCTCAAGGCCAGATAGCCATAGACATCTCATCCAGGAATCGCGCTTGCGCACCATGACTCTGCCCGTGCCTCGTCAGCCGGCGCCGCGGTGACACCGGTTGAAGCGGCCTTTCAGCGCCGCCGTCAGAAGGACTCGTTTTATCCGGCGCGTCTACCGGCGTGGCGTCGACCGGCGTATCATTCGTACCACACACGTTGAATCAAGTTTCTGGCAAAGGAGCAACGGTGCAGGCTAAGTTAACGTCGGGACCTACAGTCACGCTCCTAGGCCGTTGTGCTCAAAGTTCGATTCGAAGGGCGCAGGTCAAACGATGAGTGACTACGACGTCATCGTCGTCGGTGCCGGCAACGCGGCGCTCGCGGCGAGTGTCTCTGCCACGGAACACGGCGCACGCCGCGTACTGGTGCTGGAGAAGGCGCCGCGCGAAATGCGGGGCGGCAACACGCACTGGAGTGGCGGGCTGCTGCGTATCGCCTATGACGACGTGTCGGACTTGCAGCCGCTGGTGCCCGAGGCGGAGGCGCAACTCCCCGGTTTTACCGCCGGTGTGGAGCCCTACACGCGCAGTGATTTTCACGAGGACCTGATGCGCGTCACCGGCGGGCGTAGCGATCCCGCGCTAGCGGCCATTCTCATCGACAACTCCTACGACACCGTGCGCTGGATGCATGACTTCGCAGGCATAGCGATGGAGCCCGCGTTCTCGCTCGGCGGCATACGCATCGGAAATGTCGTGAAATGGCCCAAGGGCGCCGTCATCCGCGCAAAGCATGAAGGCGTGGGTCTGTCGCGCGCATGGTTCCAGTGCGCGGAGAAGATGGGCGTAGACATCCGTTATGGCGCGGCGGCCACGGCGCTCGAGACCGACGCGCGCGGGCGCGTTTGCGGCGTGCGCACGAAGACCGATGAAGGGATCGAGGCGCACATGGCGCGCGCAGTCATTCTCGCCTGCGGCGGGTTCGAGGCGAACGCCCAGTGGCGTGCGCAGTATCTCGGTCATCCTTGGGATCACGCCAAGGTGCGCGGCACGGCGCACAACCAGGGTGATGGATTGCGAATGGCGCTTGCGCTCGGGGCAATGCCCTGGGGCCAGTGGAGCGGGTGTCACTCCACGCCCATCAGCAACGAATGGGCGGCCTTCGCCGATCGCGAGCTCACCGACAAAAGCAATCGTCTCTCCTATCCCTTCGGTCTCATGATCAACCGGCGCGGATTGCGATTCGTCGACGAGGGTGAAGATCTGCAATTCTTTACCTACGCCAAGTACGGCGGTGCCATCCTGCGGCAACCCGGAAGCCTTGCTTATCAGATCTTCGATCAGAAAACCGTCCACCTGCTGGAAGGCCGCTATCAAACCAGCAAGCCGATCAGCGCCAACACGCTGCAAGAATTGATCGAGCAACTCGATATCGATGATCGCCGACAGGCCTTGCGCACGCTCGAGGAATACAACGACGCGGCATGCGACGAAAAAAGCTTCGATCCCTCGAAGAAAGACGGGCTGGCGACGACCACTCTTTCCCTCAACAAGACCAACTGGGCGCTCAAGCTGGACCGTCCACCCTTCGTGGCCTATTCGGCGACGGGCGGCATTACTTTCACTTTCGGCGGGTTGAAGATCGACGGCCAGGCGCGGGTGATCGGCACGGACTGGCGGCCGATGCCGGGCCTTTACACCTGTGGCGAGATGGTCGGCGGCCTGTTTCACGACAATTATCCCGGCGGTACCGGCCTGGTATCCGGTGCGGTATTCGGCCGCATCGCGGGGCGCAACGCCGCGACCGCTTCATGAGACAGAAAGCGATACGTGCCGTTTTCATGCGCGGTGGAACGAGCAAAGCCGTCGTTTTCCACCGGCGGGATTTACCGGCCGATCGTGCCGAGTGGGATGCCATCTTTCTCGCTGTCCTCGGCAGTCCGGATGCGAATGCGCGCCAGCTCGACGGCATGGGCGGAGGCATTTCCTCGCTGTCAAAGGTGTGCGTGGTAGGGCCGCCTACGCATCGCGAGGCCGACATCGATTTTACGTTTGCGCAGGTGTCGGTACGCGACGCCGTGGTTGACTACCATAGCAACTGCGGCAACATGTCCTCCGCCATGGGTCCGTTCGCGGTGGATGAGTCCCTCGTTGAAGCGAGCGGTGAGGAGGCCCATGTCGTCATCCACAACACCAATACCGGCAAGCTGATCGATGCGATCTTTCGTCTCGACGACGGGTGTGCAGCTGTGGACGGTTCATTGGAAATACCGGGGGTTGCCGGCAGCGGCGCGCCGGTGCGCCTCGAGTTCCGGGATCCCGGCGGCGCTGGCACCGGCAAGCTACTGCCGAGCGGCCAGACGCTGGATGTGCTCGATGTGCCGGGGCTCGGCCGCATCGAGGCCTCGCTGGTCGATGCCGCCAATGCCGGCGTGTTTGT
>CAYGAS010000224.1:0-2722 GCA_964347935.1 uncultured Nitrospiraceae bacterium
TAGGCCTTAGCGACGTCAACAGGCTCATCGAGATCGATACCGATGACCATCAGACCTCGAGAAGCGTACTTCTTTTGCACATCGTCCAAGAGGGGCATCTCACGGCGGCAGGGAGGGCACCAGGTAGCCCAGAAGTTAAGGATCAAGGCTTGTCCTTTGAGATCGGCAACGCTGACTCGTATCCCCTCTAGATCCTGCAACGTGAAGGCCGGTACACGATCACCTTTTTGGAGCATACCCGGATTGATCTTGATTTGCATGGCGATGACAGCACTTACCGGAAGCAAGGCCGCCAATATGAAGCTGCCAACGAGCGCTTGCGCGTAGACACTGCGCTCACTGACATTTCGTCGCCACACGCGCCATGCGACGCAGCCGGCTCCCACCAGCAGTCCTGCTATGGGCGAGTAGCCGGGCTGCCAGATGTAAAGAGCAGTCCAAGGCGCTTCATCAAACGCGCTCCAATTGTTGATCACAAATCCGAGGCGTGCGCCGATTAGACCAAGCCAGGCGCTCACCTCGGCCGTGCGACCGACCCACTGCACCTTGAGGTCCATGCGACGAGCGACGTACTTGGCGAACCAAATGGCCAACATCAGCGACAACACCACCGTCGTACGCAGCGTTGGTATCAAGACGGGGCCGACAGCGAACGCCTCAGGCATTTGAGGTTCCTATAGTCAGTATTGTTGCGTGGTGGCGTTAGCGAGTCGATGTCCTGGGGGGACCCGAACCGGCGGGTAATGACAAGGGCACGCTCTTTGTGATCGGCGGATAGCATAGTCCTGCTTCGGCGCAGCCCTGGTATTTAATATCCAGAGTCAGCTCGATCACACCCTTGGCGGTACGCTCAAGAGAAACGGCGCCCTCGACGCTGTTGTAGAAGACTTCGACGCGGCCAAAATACTCATCCTCTTTCATTTTCCCCGACGGGAATGTCACCGAACCGATCTTGCTGCCTTCCTCATCCTTGACAGAAAACTTAAATTTGTCGCGGTATAGATAATAGCCGTCAGCAATGGTCCAGCGTACACGGACGGTGTCCGGATCCGCCGCGTCCGCACTGAGAACAAAGGCAACGTCGGGGTGTAGAAATTCCTGGCTTGCCAGGTTGTCCTGAAGGCTTGGGCTGAATCTTGCCGCAGCATCGAAAGGATCAAGAGGCTGGTCAGTTCCCGGCGTCGTCAGTGTGACCGAGGGTTTCTCACCTTGCTGTGCAGCAACCGCGCTCGCGACTGCCATGATGCTAAAGGCAAATACTAGCCAGCGTTTCACAGGTTCCGCTAGCCGACCAGGAGCGGGGCTGCCATTACATGTGGCTCGAGGCACTAGCTTTTCTGCACGGGAGGTAGAATTCATGCGGGAGAAGGGAAATCGCTTAGCGGCGCGCCACGTCTGCCTTCTGCTTTTCAATCATTTGCGCCAACTGTTGAGGCGGCACATAGCCAGGAACAATCTCGCCGTTCTCGAGAATGATACTCGGCGTGCCGGTTATCCCGATCGTGCGGCCCATCAGGTAGTGATCGCGCACGGGGTTGTCACACTGTTTTGGCGTTACTCCGAGCCCTGCTTTGGCGTCTGTCAGGGCTTTCTGTCGATCATCGGCACACCTTACCGAGAACATGTCGGTGTAGGTCTGTGATGGAAAGCCGGCACGGGGAAAGGCGAGGTATCGTACCTTTATCCCCAGCTCATTGAGCTCGCTCATTTGGCTATGCATGCGCTGGCAGTAGGGACAGGTGATGTCGGTGAACACAGTAACGGTGTGCTTGACTTTTTTGGGGGCAAAAACAATCATGCTATCCTCGCCGAGACCATTAATGGCGTCGATGCGCGCCTGTTTGCGTTTTCCCTCAGTAAGATTCTCGTTGTTCTTCATGTCAACCAGATCGCCGCGCAGCATGTAACGACCATCCTTGGTTACATAAACAATGTGCGGACCGTAAGTGAGTTCATAGAGATCACGGACCGGCGCATGGCTTATGCGATCCGGTTTGACGCCGGGAATGAGGTTTTCCATGGTGCTAACGAGCGTCGGCGTGATCTCTTCCGCAGCCAGCGCCCCTTGATAGGCCAGCGCTCCCAGCAACGGGAGGAGTAGAATCTTTCGTAACATGACAACGTACCCTCGTAAACAAGAGATGCCTGAAAGAGGAGCGGCACCGCGCACCTTTTAACCGCGTTAGGCGTTGTATCGCTCGCACGCCCGAGGTTCGCTAATAGCGGACAATATCAAGCGCCCGCAGAACGCTACCCACCTTTTCGTGCAATACGCCAATCGGTCCTTTTACGTCTTTCAATCGTGTGAGTATAGCCTCACCTGCCTCGAATTCGATCGGGCCGCGAGTCTCGAGGTCGATGATCGTGAATGTTCCTGCTGTTGTGTCGACTGACTTGAGCATGCCGACATGAGTGTCCGGGCCAAAAGCCTTGCACGCCCATGCCCCGGCTGACCCCGCTGCCAACAGGGAACCGAGTATGGCAGCAATCAACTGTCTTCGATGCATAAGAGAACCCCCGCGCGTGAGTGACCGATTGATACTCGTAATTTCCCTACGTGCTTCTGACTACAAGGAACGAAGCAAAGTTCCATACGCATGCTGCGCATGCCACCCACGAGGAACCCGTTTAGCCTTATCGTGTCAGATGTGTGATCGCGCTATTTGCAGAGCGCCGTAACCTGTACGTTACTGATATGATTCATGTGACAAAGGTAAGCCGA
>CAYGAS010000225.1:0-7271 GCA_964347935.1 uncultured Nitrospiraceae bacterium
AGCATTTTGGAGCGCATCGGCCAAGGACGTTTCAAAGCCTACAGCGCCGGCAGCCACCCTACAGGCGAGGTGAACCCGTACACCATCGAGTTGCTGGAACGCTTCGAGCACCCGGTCAACGAGTTGCGCTCCAAGAGCTGGGATGAATTCGCAGGTGCTGATGCCCCGCAGATAGACTTTGTGATCACCGTATGCGATCAGGCGGCGGGTGAGGTCTGTCCGGTGTGGCCGGGTCAGCCCGCCAGTGCGCATTGGAGCTTTCCCGACCCGGCGAAGTTCGTGGGCTCAGAGGACGAGACACGCAAATTCTTTGAGGGGGTCTACGGTGAGATCAACAAGGCGTTGGCGGTCTTTGTCAATCTGCCGCTCGAGTCGCTCGATGAAAACGAGCTAACAAAGAAACTGGCGGAAATCGGCAACGCAATCTCACAAGGCACCTGAGCCGTAGCCTGACACACCTACAGCTAGTCCACCCTTAGCCGCATCACCGGTGCGAGCCGCTCTGCGCACGCCAGATCAAAAAACGTTTGCTTTCGGCTGCCGACGCAAGCGGTCCACCTAACATTGTGTTCTCTGACTATAGAGAGCGCGACGTTGTCATGGAGGCTTGATAGCGTTTTATCGTCTCTTCGCGGTGCGTGGCGAATGGAACCAGTACTCAAGACCTCAGAGGGGTGCCTTCCTCCAGCCGGTACGCGTACCAGGCGGCAACCAGCCCGCCGAGCCCGAGCGTGACGAAGGCCCAGCCCCAAGTGGTCGGCAAAACGCCGGCAGGGTTGGTGGCATCGAGCACGGCGCCGAACACAAGCGGCGCGATTGCACCGGCGCTGAATCCGAGCAACGAGCGCGCTGCGAGCGCCGTGCCAAGCGCATATGGCGCCACTGCCTCCGTTAGCGCGGTCGATAGCACCGGCGAGTCGCCGAGCGCAGTGAAACCGTACACGAAGGTCAGTGCCAGCAGCACGGCAAACGGCCAACCGATGAGCCAGCCGATCGTAAGCGAAAGTAGCGCACTGCTTGCTGAAAGCGCGAGCAGCAACACGCGCCGACCGAAACGGTCCGAGAGCGAGCCCATCCACGACGCCGCGAGCGCCCCGCAGAGATGAAGCCCGGCGGCGAGATAGGCCCCACCCGCAGCCGCCTGCACGGCCGACGTTGTCGAAAGTGCCAGGCTCGCGGCGATGAACGCCGGAAACCATGACCACATGCCAAGCAGCTCCCAGGAATGGCCGGTGTAGCCGATGATGAGCCGGCGCGCGTTGGCATGCGCAAAGATCGCTCTGAGTCGCGACGTGCCTGCGGAGTGCGGGTGCACCACATTCGGCGTACTCCGCAGCGTTGCGTAAGCGAGCACGGCACCCGCGGCCACCAGCCACCCGCTTACGACGAACGCGAACTCGTAACCGCCGTGCGCAAGCAGCCATCCGGAAAGCAGCAATGAGGCCGCGTAGCCGAGCGAGGTGCTGGCGATGAGCACCCCGACAGCGCGGCCGCGGGCCTGCGGCGCGTAGCGATCCGCGAACAGCATGATCGCTGGCCCGTAGGTGCCGCCTTGGGTGACGGCCGCGAGCGCATAGAGCGCTAGTGCCGACGGATAGGAACGCGCGAACAGTCCGAAGAGCACCGCCGAGAACGCGCTCAAAGCAGCGGAGATGAGAAACAAACGGCGCGCACCGTAGTGTTGCGCAAGCCACGAGAAGGCGACGAGCGAGAAGGCATAACCCAACATGAAGGCCCCAGAGACAGAACCGGCCTCAGTGGCAGACATGCCCCAGGCGGGGATCAACACCGGCAGGCAGGCGGCGTACACCATGAAGTTGGTGTACATCAACATGCGCGCCACAGACATGACGAGTAGCCAGGGGTCACGGGCGAGGGGAAGGTGTCCCAGTTGGTCCGCACCCCCGCGGTCAGTGTGTTTGCTTGGCGCCCGCAGCTTCATGTGGACGCCATTTTCGCCTGTGTTTGCCACTTACAACAATTACTTGTTCTGGTTGTCAGAACCAGCAACCTTGACGATGGACCGGAAGCCTAGGCGCCTACGAACCCTGCACGAGGTCCGGACAGTCGACGCCACGCGTGAGATCGGCGTCTGCAAGGGGATTCGAACCTGTGTTACGCCTTGAACAGGGCCCCCGAGAGTCGTGAGTGGTTGCCTGAGTGCTCGAGTGACTG
Source organism: uncultured Nitrospiraceae bacterium (assembly GCA_964347935.1). Classification (GTDB taxonomy): domain Bacteria; phylum Pseudomonadota; class Gammaproteobacteria; order Acidiferrobacterales; family SPGG2; genus SZUA-472. The sequence goes on from CAYGAS010000225.1 coordinate 2,176, forward strand.
AATGAGCGCTGTGGATTCGCTAGCTGCCTGACAAGACGGAGACTTCGATCCGCCAGCGATCGGCCAAAGAAAGACGTGGGTATCACTGCCGAGCGTGGTGATCGCTCGGTTGACGTCGGCCCATGGTGGTCAGTGACGACGTCTAATTCGAATCGGCATCCAGCCTCGCTGAGGCGGGTCCCGCCCGTCCATCGCACAGCACGAGACTCACGCCGATGACGACGGCACTATAAACGCCCCCTCACTTCGCGTGATGGAACACATCAACGGCGACCAAAACGACAGGCTCTGGTCCATCGTTTCGGTGCCAATGCGTGGTATTTTTGTTCGCGAAGGACGTCTCCCCAGGTCGAAAGAGTTTCACGGTACCGTCGGCAAACGTGACCGTGTCGGTCCCCTGCAGGAAATAGACCACAGCGGGTCGGTCCTTGTGACTATGGATACCAATGTAGCCACCGGGGTCGATCGTAAGCAGCCGCAGACGTAATTGGCGGCCTTCCATTCCCGCGATCTCCGGCCCAAGCTCAACGGCCTGTTTCACCGTCGCTTTAAAGCCTTTGTGCTCCTTGGGAGCGGCTTGTTGCGAATTGGCCATCAGTTGCCCGACACTCAACACCAAAGCCAGAGACAACAGAACGGTGACGAACACGTTACGTGGTTTCATGCTGACCTCCGTCATTTGCGTGCAACGCCCGAGCGCAAAAGCCCTGCCCTCGGCGCCTGCCCGCTCAGGTTGTATTCAAATAAGTTTTTTACTGGCGGCGGGCGGGAAAGTCATTGACGGCAATCAACGGGCGCGCCGCTTTATGCTCACGCTATCAATGGCGTAGCCGTGGGACCTGTCCGTACTCACATGTCGGCCTTGCACACATGCAAAACGTGACGCATGTCAATAAGCTAGGGAGGGTAGCTGCCAGCTTGCTGGCAGCGCGAATGGCCGCTTAGCGTTGTGGACTCACCCGGTCAACGCCATTTCTTACGCAAGCGTTCCCGATTCAGCGCCAGCCACTGCAAGGGGATCACCGCGTAGCCGTTGGCGACAGGGCCGTCGGCGACCCGGGCGATCGCTTCATCGGCGGGCACGACACTGACCAGGATGTCCTCGCCCTCATGCGGCAAACCGTGAATGCCGCCCGCCCCTTTTGAGTCGACCCGACCGCAATACATCGCTGTCGTCTCCGTGCTCGCGCCCGGGCTCAACAGAATCGTGCCGATGTACTCCAGGTCACTGACCTGACAACCCGTTTCCTCCAGGACCTCGCGCCGCGCTACCTCTTCGGGATTCTCCCCAGGCTCCATCGTGCCGGCGACGGCCTCCGTCAACCACGGCGTGCGTCCGGCAGCATAGGCACCGATGCGGAACTGCTCCACCAGGACTACCCTGTCGGTCAGCGGATCATAAGGCAGTACTGCCACCGTGTGCCCACGCTCGAACACTTCACGCATCAAGGGTTTTGTCCAGCCGCCGTCGTGTAGGCGATGTCGCAGCAAATAGCGAGTGATGCCGAAGTAACCGCGATACGGCGAGGACTTTTCGATGATTTCAACATCGCCGTCCGACCGTTTACCTTCCGAGCTCGCCATCGTCGCTGCCTTCAAAACGGATTATGCATAAAGATGTTGCAGTTGCTTTACCAAGTTCACTGCGCCTGACAGGCTGGCGTGCATAGAGCCATTGCGATTGCGCTCGATGATCGGTTGTATGCTAAACCCGACGTCGAGGCTTAGCCTTTCTGCCTTCTCCTTTATGCGCTCGGCGAATTGGAGGTTCATGCGGATAGACTCCTCTACCCTTGCCTCGACATTTTCCAAACCGCTGAACCTATCTTCACAAGCCAAGTGATCCTTTCGCAACAACTTTGCGTGAAATGTGCAGCTTTTCAAAGTAAACATCGCCAGGCCGATATTCCACTCCAACTTTGCGACGTCAAGGCCTTTTCTTTGAAATTCTGATGCCAGAGCATCCATGAAGGACAACATAGGATCGGCGCTGTCCAGGAACTGCCCAATCAGATGCAGCTTTTTCTTTCCTGCAGCTTCGAATTTGTTTACCAATCTTTCAATTTCACCTTCTCTGTCGGGAATAACAACAACGCCTAGGTTAAGCTCCGGCAACTCTCTAGCCAAATAGGAAAGCATTTCCTCTACCGTCGTGCGGTAAGCCGCCCCTGCCGGAGGCTCGTCAAAGGGCCTCCCCACTAACACGATGTCCCGGATCCCCTGTTTCGCGAGCCTGCGAAACGCCTTTGCTTGCACATCGGGAGTTTGATAGACGATGACGCGGTGAGGAATTAAGATGCCCGTGAAATCATCGAGCTTTTCCTTGACGTAATCGGCATACTCGAACGAATCATACCGCTGCGGCGGTGATTCACCCCGCATCTGTCGGGCCTCGTACCAATCGATATCGGAATGATGAAAACCGGCAAAAGGTATTCCGGCCTCGATATAAAACCTCGCTACCTCAACACCTTCATCGATCGGAATATCCACGAGTGGCCCCCCGCTGCTGCGTAGCGCTTGCTTAAAGGGGGCGGGATTCTCAATCAAAATACGACAAGACATGCGTTCGTTCTCCCCGCAGAATGCCAGTACCTTAGCGCGGCCGGCCCGTCGACGGCGAGCGCACCGCGCAGGGCTTGACCTGACCCGGCCGGCCATTATATAAAGATATAGTTATATTTCAATACTTTTTATCCCAATAGATGGACGGATTGCTGAACGGCCTGCGTGCAGCGGGCGAACACACGCGATTGCGGCTGCTCGCAGTGCTAGAAAGTGCGGAGCTCACCGTGTCCGAGCTCACCCGTGTCCTGGGTCAGAGTCAGCCGCGCGTGAGCCGCCACCTTAAGCTCTTATGCGAGGCCGGGCTGCTCGACCGATTCCAGGAAGGCGCCTGGGTATTCTACCGGCTGGCCGATCGCGGCGCCGGTGCGGAACTGGCGCGGACCCTGCTGACGCTGTTACCGCAAGACGATTTGCAGCTGGCACGTGATCTCAAGCGACTGGAATCGATTAAACAGGAACGGGCGGCGGCGGCTGCCAAGTACTTTCGCGAAAACGCCGGGCGATGGGATGCCATCCGGTCGTTGTATGTGGCCGAATCCGACGTCGAGAAAGCGATGCTGAAAGCAGCCGGCGACGCGCCTATCGAAAGCTTGCTCGATCTCGGCACTGGCACCGGCCGTGTCCTACAGGTCTTCAGTGGCAGAATCCAATATGGTCTCGGTATCGATTTGAGTCGAGAGATGCTAGCCGTCGCGCGTGCCAATCTGGAGCGTGCCAATATCCGCCATTGTCAGGTCCGTTTAGGAGATATCTACAATTTGTCGGTGCCCGCTGCATCCATGGATGTTGTGACTATCCATCAAGTGCTGCACTTTCTCGCCGATCCCGCGGCAGCCGTCGCCGAGGCGGCGCGCACCCTGCGTCCCGGCGGACGCATGCTCATTGTAGATTTTGCCCCCCATAAGCTGGAGTTCCTCCGCACCCGTTATGCCCATCGTCGCCTTGGCTTTGCGGACCAAGAGGTGATTAGCTGGTGCCGTTCGGCGGGGCTTGTCGACAGTAGCATTCGCCATTTGACCGCCGCGGGCAGAGCCGGTGCCGACAGGCTCACCGTATCGTTGTGGTCAGCCATACAGCCTCGCAAGGCGTCATCGCACCGTCACCATCGGCCACGCCGTCGTAAGGACGACGTCACCACTCGCCCAACCGTGCCGTAGACCAATGACTAGTAAGAGACAAGACAGGGCAGCGCTCGAGACTGAGCTGCAACGACGCATTCTCACGCTGGACGGCGCGATGGGCACGATGATACAGGCCTTCCGTTTCGATGAGTTGGACTTTCGTGGTGAACGTTTCGCGGACCATGCGAAAGAACTGAGAGGTAATAACGATATCCTGAACATCGCCCAGCCAGATGCGATTCGCCGCATCCACATCGACTACCTCGAGGCCGGCGCTGACATTGTAGAGACGAACACTTTTAATGCCACTCGCATATCACAAGCGGATTACGGCCTCGAGTCGATTGTATATGAACTCAATCGCACAGGGGCGCTTCTAGCGCGGGAGGCCGTAGATACCGTGGCTGCGCGAACACCGCAGATACCGCGGTGGGTCGCTGGCGTCCTTGGGCCAACAAATCGTACCGCGTCGATCTCACCCGATGTGAACGACCCCGGCTTTCGTAACATAAGCTTTGATGAGTTACGCGACGCGTACCAAGAAGCGCTTGCCGGCTTGATAGACGGCGGTTGTGACCTTGTCCTTATTGAAACCGTATTTGATACGCTGAATGCCAAGGCGGCTGTGTTTGCTGTTGAGGAGTACTTCGAGTCCAAGGGGCTGCGGCTGCCGGTCATGATCTCGGGCACCATCACCGATCTGAGTGGTCGCACGCTCTCTGGGCAAACGGTCGAAGCCTTTTGGAACTCGATTCGGCACGCAAAACCGCTGGCGGTCGGCCTTAACTGCGCCCTGGGGGCCAAGGAGTTGCGACAGTACGTGGACGAGCTGTCGCAGGTGGCTGACACTTTTGTCAGTTGTCATCCCAATGCCGGCCTGCCTAATGAGTTTGGTGGCTATGACGATACGCCTGAGCAGATGGCCGAGATGTTGGGCGAGTTTGCCCAGTCGGGACTGGTAAACATTGTCGGCGGCTGTTGCGGTACCACGCCGGACCACATTCGCGCGATCGCCGAGACCGTCGACCGCCTTGCACCCCGCAGGGTGCCCACGCTGCCAGCGCGCTGCCGGCTGTCCGGGCTCGAGCCCATGACCATCGGGCCAGACAGTATCTTCGTCAATATCGGCGAGCGTACGAATGTCACGGGTTCAGCCCAATTCAAGAGACTCATCCTCGATGAGGATTTCGATAGCGCCATCAATGTGGCTCGCGAACAGGTTGGAAACGGCGCGCAGCTAATCGACATCAACATGGATGAGGGCATGCTCGACTCCGAGGCAGCGATGCACCGGTTTTTGAATCTCATTGCCTCCGAGCCGGATGTCTGTCGCGTCCCGATCGTGATCGATTCTTCAAAATGGTCGGTCCTCGAGACCGGCCTGAAATGCGTGCAGGGCAAGGGGAT
>CAYGAS010000226.1:0-11057 GCA_964347935.1 uncultured Nitrospiraceae bacterium
CCATCGCGCAGGCGAGGATGATCATGATGCCGCCGATCATGACCGCTGCCTCGACCAACAGGCGCGACAGGTCGTGGCGCAGACTCAGCTCGCGATGAATGCCGAACTCCAGGATCAGCACGTAGACCGCTGTGAGCCCAGCGACCTCCACGAGCGTCGCATAGCCTGAGAAAATACCGAAAAGAATGGCGACCGGCAGCAATACTTCCCATTTCGCTTGCCAAATTGCTATCAGCACCTCGCGCAGTTCAAAACGGCTACGAGCGCTTTCGAGCTGCCAACTTCGATAAATTGCATAAGCGGCGAAAAGCACAATCATCAACAACCCCGGAAGCACACCGGCGAGAAACAGCTTGTCGATCGCTACATGCGCCGACACCCCATAAAGGATAATCACCAGACTCGGAGGAAGAAGGATGCCGAGGCTGCCCGAAGCCGTGAGCGCCCCGAGGGAGAATCGCTCCCGGTAACCTTCATGCAACAGTACCGGCAGCATAAGACCGCCCAAAGCGAGGATGGTGACGCCCGAGCCCCCGGTGAAGGTCGTGAAAAATGCACACACGCCGATCGCTGCCACAGCAGTGCCACCGGGTACCCATCCGAAAAGCACATGAAAGAGACGCGCCAAGCGTTCCGACGCCTTGCCCTCGGCGAGGATCGTGCCAGCTAAGGTGAAAAGCGGAATAGTAGGCAAGATGGGATTGGAGGCAATGCGATAAGCCTCGACAGGAATCGACGCCAGCGGCACCACATCGACAAAGAAAAACAGGCTTGCGAGACCACCCAGAACGACAAAGATCGGCGTACCCGCGATCGCCGCAACCAGTAACAGCGCAATCCCTGGCAGCAGTAGCCAAATACGACTGTCGTCCGGCCACCATCCCGTCGCCAGCACCAGCACAATCAGCGGCGATGCCATCAGACGCCCCCGCCAGTCGTCCGCGGTGCGCCAAAAGAAACGCAGGCCGATCAGCAGAAAGCTGACCGGCATGATGACCTGCACCACCCATTCAGGAACAAAGCCGCCAACCGTGGCGACGCTCTGCACATTAACGCGAACGAACTCCAGCGATGCCCAGGCAAGAACCAACACCACGGCTGTCGCGACCGAGCCCGCGAGCATGCTGGCGCGCACGCGCCAGTGTCCTCTCAGAAACGAGGCAAAGCCGAGTGCCAGGTGTTTCTCGTGGCGCGCCGCAACGGCCGCTCCCAGGAAGGCGACCCAGAGGGTAAGGTGGCGCACGTAATCGATGGAGCCGGGTACTCCCACGCCAATGAGGGCACGGCCAACGACCTCGATGATTGGCAACAACACGATGGCCAGCAGCGCGAGTGCAGTAACAACCTCCTCCGTCTCGGGGGCGTAGGCGCGAATTGCCTCAACTGCTTTGCGCGGCCCGTACACCTTTAGCCAGCTAGAGCGTCTTGCCCGTCTGTGCGTGCGCCGCGCGGTACTCGTCACGCAGCTTGAGCGCCTGATCAAAGTACTCGGCCGGGATCATCTTGCCGCGGATCTCGGGATAGAGCGACTTGGTTAGCACCTGCCATTCTTTCAGGGCATCGGGCGGCACGGTGACCGGCTTGAGTCCACGTTTCACCATAGCAGCGATCGCCTGCTGTTCCTGCTTGCGCACCTGCGCGTCGAGACGACGACCCGCTTCGTGCGTCACCGCCAGCAATTTTGGCCTTAGCTCCTCGGGGATTCTTTCCCACGTCCGTTTCGAAATTACGGTCGCCCCCACCAAGGGGGCCCAACGCATGTCAGTCATCCACTCGGAGAAGGCAAACCATTGGTTGGCCAGCGCCAGTAACGGCGGGGCCTGATAAGCGTTAATCATCCCAGTCTGCAGGGCCGGCAACATGTCTACGGAAGACAGGGGTATGGGCTTGACACCGACGCTCTTCCAGATCTCCTCCGTCTGCGTGGTGTCGCCGGTGGACCAGACGAAGAGCTTCTGCGCGGGCAGGTCCGCGGGTCGCTGCAGCGGGGTCTTCGTGAAGAAACGCAGCCAGCCGCCCGCTCCCCAGTTGAGCACGACAATGCCCTTTTGCCCTAGGATCTTCTCGATCGGCACAGCGATGCGTTCACGCACGTAGTCGAGTTCCTGTTGCGACGTAAAGGCAAGCGGTATGTGCAGTGCCGTCGCCGCCGGGTCAATCGTGGCCAGGCCCACGGTCGACACGGTCGCGGCGTCGATCTGACCGATGCGAATGCGACGCATGATGTCGCCTTCATCCCCGAGTGTGCCGGCGTAGATCTTGAGCTGCACCTGGCCGTTCGATAACTCTCTCCACTGCTCGTCGATCTCGTTCAGGTACTGGTGCCAGGTGGAATCGGGAGGCGCCACTGTGGCCAACTTGACAACGATGCTACCGGCATGCGCAGAGGTACCCAGCAATGCCAGACCGAGAAAGATCATAATCAAGCTCTTAAGTTTCATACCTTAGTTTCCAATGAAGTAGTCATCGACGCGGGAAAGCAGCAGCCGCGCGCGCCGCTGCGCAATAAGATTGGCCAGGCGGTGCTCGGGCGCTTTGTTGACGTCAAAAGCCAGAGCCTCCTGTAAGAGCTGCGTGAACTGCTGGCGGTCCTGCAGACGTATCGAGACGTTTTCGGCCAACGCCACTAACGGGCCGACTTGCTGGCCACCGCCCAACGCCATGGCGCGCTCAAAATGCTTTCGCGCCCTCTCCACGCTGCCCCCTTGGGCACTGGAGCGGCCACCCTCATAGCTGACCAAAAACTGATGGATCGCGCCCTGATCGAAACCTTCGTCGAGCTCAAGGCAACGATTGATCATCGCCCCGATGAGATTCAGGTCGGCCATGAGATCCATGTCGCGCTTGTCAGCGGCGATCGCCGCGCTCCATGCCACAGTTGCCCAGTACAACGGAGCAACGTCCGCCGTCGTCAACGGTGCGAGCGCCGCCTTCGGGTCTTGGTGCAGCTTCGCGTAAAAACCGGGCTCGCGCAAAGCCAAGGCGCGCAAGCCGTAGTCTCGACCGCGCAGATAGAGGCGTTTTGCGCGCAAACGCAGCTCGCGTGCACGTTGCCGGTCGCTCTGTTCGATTTCAAAAGCGAGCAAATCCACATAGGCATAGGCGTACTGCGCAAATCCACTGGCCGTAGCGATCAGCAGCCCGCGATGATCGGGAATCTCGATCAGGAGGCCTTCCATCGTTTTTAGGCCGAACGGCAGGGCATCGCCAACCAACTCCGGGTCATCATCCGATGCGTAAACGGATCCGCCTTCGGCCAGTACGTTGGCAACCCGCTTGGCCGCAAACTTTTTTACCGAGCAGCCGGAGCTAGCGAAAAGCAGGAACAGGGCCAGTAAAGAGGCGATCCCGGCGGCCAAGTATTTGGCTAGTTTTATGACTTGTTGATATGCTGATTTCCCGTGCACGGCATGATTGTTCCGTTTTCGGGCTTCGGCCGATTATATCTTCACCCTCCTAATCTGACCTAATCTCGCGTCCGCGCTTCACCCTCGCACGTCGTGCACTCGCGCTGAAAGCTCAGGCCGATAGCACGCGCGATGACACTCACAGATAGCATACAGAACACAATGCCAACGGAGCGGTAAACGGCGGCGGAGTTATAATTGGTTCTCGATCAATGGCGCAAACAACTGATAAACACGCAGCTTGATGATGCGCTTGTTGCTGACGCCCGGGAAGCGTTTTTTTTCGCCGGTGGGCATTCCATCGGATTTGATGCGCCAGGCGTTGCGCAGATTAGCATCCATCGATGCACGCAAATTAAGCGCGCTGCGCGGGTCGTGCGCGACCACGGCGAGCTCCGTGTTCCAGAACTCTGATCGGGGATCGATATTGAAGTTGCCGACGATCGCGACCTGGTCGTCGATCACTACCGATTTTGCATGCAGCATCTTCGGACCCTTGTATTCCCAGAGCTCCATGCCCATTTCCACCCATCGTGCCTTCTTGCGTTCATAGGCGGCTTGCGCGTAAAAATTCTGTGTCGCAGCCAGCGAGTTGCTGAGAATACGCACCCTGACGCCGCGGCTAATGGCCCGCCGAAATGCCTGCAGCGAGTTCTGCGAAAGCACCACGTAGGGGCTTTCAATCAACACTGATCGATTGGCGTTTTCGACGTACCCCAAGAACGCCTCAAACGTGCCGGGATCTTTGCCTTTGCGGGCCACCGGGTCATGCAAAAAGCGCACATCCGCGACATCCGGCTGCCCGCGCGACCAGTCGATATTGGGGTTGATATGTACAAAGCGATCGGTCTTTAACTGTGTCCAGTGCTGGTCAATGAGCGCCGCCGCACGTGTCAGTCCCGTTCGTGCCTCGCGTCGAGCATCCTCACAGCTGCGAAACTCCACGGCCGACCACGCGCTGTCGCACAGCTGCCTTGCCACTGCCGGATCATAGCCACCGAGTGCGGTGTCGCGTACCTCGTCGCTTTGCCACAGCCGCATGAAGTACGCGTGCGCATCGTGTGCGCTCGCGCCTTGCACGTAGACATCGCGATCTACATAAGCGCGATCGACGTAGCTCTTGTCGGCGATGCCAAACCACGGATTCTCCAGATTACGCCCGCCGATGAGCATGTGCCGACGATCGGCCAAGATCATCTTGTCATGCAAGCGGCGCGTGAACCAATGCGGCTTGTCAATATGCAAGGGGTGGTACTCCCTGATCTCGAGCCCTTCCTGAACCAGATGTGCCTGCACCGGTTTGGAAAGTTGATTGAACACACCGTCGATGAGAAATCGCACCTTTACGCCTCTGCGAGCGGCGGCACGCAGCAGCGCCAGATAGCTCAGCACCATCCGGTCATCGGAGGCACGGAATAACTCTACGGCGAGCTCTCGTTGCGCTTGCTGAATGAGATCCACACGGATCTGCGCTGCTGCTTGATCATTATCGATAATGCGAAAGACATCAGCGCAAGCGAGCTCCGTCATCAAGCATAAAGAAAGCCCGACCCATACCGCCCTTGGGCGCCACGGCAGAGAAAAAGTAAAAGCTCTAGGCTTCACGGTAGCGATATTGGAGTGTGGTGCGGCTTACTGCGGCGGCCGGCGGGCTGGCTCGCCGCCAAAACGTCTTGCTGCGTTTTCGTAGGCGATCCGCCGCGCAGCCGTCGGCGGTAGCTGTGCCAACCACTGCCGATGTTCGCGCACGAGTTCAGGATACTGTGGCCAGCGCCCGGGTGTCCAGGTATCGGTACCGATCATGAAGCGCCCGCTATGGCGCAACAACAGCTCTCGCCAGGTGGGCGCAAGCTGCCCGCCGGGCGCGATGTCTGAGGCGCGCAAGGACAGCTCCGTTGAGAGGGTCGGATAGTCATCGAGCAGCTCGCCGATAAGCGCGGGCGATGCATCGACACCGGCATGTGCCCAGAGAATTTGCAGCCCGGGATTGACAGCGTATAGAGCCCTTATCGGCGCCGCGCCTGAATGAACATGAAGAATAATGCCCCGCTCGACCGCCAGCTCTGTGAGACGTGTGATCTGCGGGGTCTCGGCATCGGCCACATCGAACAGGTGGAACTCGCCGATGCCGCGATAGTAACCCTGGGTGAGCCGCCGCTCGACGTAAGCCAATAGGGCGGGATCCCGGTGCCAGCTCAGCATGTCGGCACGGCTGCGATATGGGCGCAGCATCGGCATGATGCGCTTTGCATCCGCCTTGTACAGCCGCAACGTGCCCTCATCGGGTGTACTTGAAACCAGGGCATGCACCACGTTGGCTTTCGCGAGCAAGGCCAAAATGGCGCGACTGTCATAGTGCGGCCATGCATCCTCGCTATAGTGCACATGGGCATCGAAGATCGGTAGCGAGGCATCTGCACGCAGGGATGCCGCCGGCACCAGGCATGCCGTCACTGTGAAGGCGATCGCGATGGCGATGTGCTGCGCGCGCCGGTGGCCAAGTCCCCGTGTCAATACTCGCGATCGCGTGCAGGCAGAATTTGGTAAACCGCTGCTCACCGCGCCTTACGCTAATAGAGCGTGCGACCGTTTGCAAACCGTTGGCCCTCGAGCGTTCGCCGCGACGTGCGCGCGCCCTTCGATCAGGGGCTCGGAAAGCTCCATTTTCGGGTCTCCGGCGCGCTTGAGGCCCGCAGCCGGCTTGGCCACCGACAGCGTGTTGAGGGGGACGTCTGCGGGCACTTTATGATCGAGCGGGCCGCGGGCTAGGGCAGCGCAAGCGTGGCGTGGACCCCCGCGGGATTAAGGTGTGGCGCCGCAGAGCCGCACGGCCACTCGGAAAACGCCCTGTTTGACCCCCAGCCGGGGAGATGCCCCAGCTAACCGGCCCTGGCGCCGCTGACCGTAAAAGCCATCGATTTGCCGCTTGGGCGAGCATTTCCAAAACCATTGTCTATACTTCTAAGGAACAGGGTTCGCCCAGTAACATCAATCGCTTAGGGACAAGGCGCACTGCCTAGGGGTTAGGGGAGAGTCTTGGCTGATCCACCGATCCGCCAGCAAGGGAAGGCCAAAGCCAACGCAAGAGGCTCCGCCAGCGGCGCCAGCCGCCTGGAGGGGTGCGCTGCCGTTGCGTCTCTGGCTCGCACACCTCCTACGTCACACGATCTCCGGCCATCACGCCAGCCCATCTGCTGGGCGCACGGAGGCTTGATGGCATGACTCCTCAGTCACTCTCGCCTAGCGAAGCCGTGCGCTTGAATGCGACCATGCAAAGCTTGGTGGAAGGCACCTCCGGCGTGGTCGGACAAGATTTCTTTCGTGTGCTGGTCAGGCAGATGGCGCGCGCACTCGGTATGCGCTATGCAGCGGTCAGCGAACTGCTCGAACCGACGAAGGCGCGTGTGCGCACGCTAGCACTTTGGACCGGCGAGGACTACGGACTTAACTTCGAGTATGCGTTGGCGGGCACGCCATGCGAAACCGTGGTCAACCAGGTTCTGCGCATCTACCCAACTGGTGTGCGCCAGCACTTTCCCAATACCCACCTGTTAACCGAGATGGAAGCGGATTGCTACGTCGGCGTGCCCTTGTTTGATACCCACCGCCGCCCTTTGGGCCTGCTCAGCTTGTACGACAGACGGCCCTACGACAAAAAAGCGAATGCGCATGCGGTCTCTATCTTGTCCATTTTCGCCGCGCGTGCCGGCGCCGAGATCCAACGCCACCGGGCCGAACAGGCGTTGTTCGAAGAACGCGAGCGGGCGCTAGTGACCTTGCATTCGATCGGTGACGCCGTCATTCGCACCGATGCCAAGGGCGCGGTTGATTATATGAATCCGGTCGCCGAGCAACTCACGGGATGGTCTCAGCAGGAAGCCGCCGGGATGTCTATCGACATGATATTTACTGCGCTTAATGAAGGCACCCGGGAACCGGTGGAGAGTGCGATTATGCGCGCGCTCGCAGAGTGCCGCACGATCAACGGAACCGACCACACGATCCTCCTGAGCCGGCACGGTCAGGAGTACGCGGTCGAGCGCTCGGCCGCACCGGTACAGGGGCGAAATGGCGAAGTCCTTGGGGCAGTGATGGTATTCAGGGATGTGAGCGAGGCCCGCCGCTTAGCACAGGAGATCTCCTATCAGGCAACCCACGACCCGCTAACCGGCCTGGTCAATCGCCGCGCATTCGAGTCACGGCTCGAGGCAGCCATTGCCAGCGCCCGCAACGACCACAAGCATCATGGCTTATGCTTTGTCGATCTAGATCAGTTCAAAGTCGTAAACGATACGTGTGGGCATGTTGCCGGCGATGAATTACTGAAGCAGCTTGCAGGTTTGTTACAAGCCAACGTGCGTGAGAGCGATACGGTCGCGCGTCTCGGCGGCGATGAATTTGGCATACTGCTCGATGGCTGCCCCCTAGGAAAGGCCGAAGTCATCTCGCAGACTTTGCTCGAAGCGATCAAAGAATTCCGCTTCGTTTGGCAAGACCAGAGTTTTCAGGTCGGAGTCAGCATCGGCCTCGTGCCGATCACACCAGGTGCCAGTATGGCCCAGCTCCTCACGCAGGCGGATGTCGCCTGTTATGCAGCCAAAGATCTCGGGCGCAATCGCATCCATGTACACCGGCCAGAGGACACCGAGCTTGCGCGATGGCACAGGGAGCTGCGATGGGCGGCAGATATAAACGGTGCGCTCGAGCGCGGGCGCTTTTGCCTGTACTGCCAACCCATATACCCGCTTGCCTCGAGCAATGGCGAGAGGCACTACCTCGAGGTCCTGCTGCGTCTGGTGAATGACGATGGCACGTTGGTACTGCCGGATGACTTCATCCCGGCGGCTGAGCGCTACAACCTGATGTCGGCGATCGACCGTTGGGTGATCCGTAACGTGTTCCGCTGTTACGCTGAAAAACGTGGCGCGCTTGCGAAGGGCAATACACCGGTACGGCTTGCGATAAACCTGTCGGGTAATTCATTGAATGAGGAAAAACTTTTACCTTACATCCAGCAACAGATGAGCGAATTCGGTATCCCGCCGGATATCGTCTGCTTTGAGATCACCGAGACTGCAGCGATTAGCAATGTAAACCGTGCGGCACACTTCATTCGCGAGATGAAGAAGCTGCACTGCCGGTTCGCCCTTGACGATTTCGGTACCGGCGTATCGTCTTTCGCGTATCTGAAAAATCTGCCGGTCGACTACATCAAGATCGACGGTACCTTCGTCGGCAACATAGTCAACAACCGCATCGATCGGGCCATGGTCGCGGCTATCAATCAAATCGGTCACGAGATGGGAATACAGACCATCGCCGAGGCGGCCGAAAATAGCGCGATTGTCGAGCGTCTGCGCTCCCTCGGGGTGGACTATGCGCAGGGCTTTGTTCTCGGCAAGCCCGAACCCGTGGAAACCGAGGCCAGCCCAATAACGGCGTGTATGGCAACACGTTGATTACAGCCGTATCGCGCCCAACTGTCAGTAAACTTTACACTCGCGGCTCCTAAAGGGCTGTCAGGGCTTGTGTTTTGAACGTCGGCCTTGGATACTAGCCTTGTTTCGAGCGATGGATGCGCGTTGCGGAATCGGGAACTGCGAATAACAGCGCACTAGCGCGAAGTTCTACAGACCGCTCTCTTTCCTTGGAGTAAATCATTTGCAGGGACGGCTATTTAGCAGGCGTTTCTCGCCAGCGTCTGCGCGTGAGGTACAGAGGATTTATACGTGACAGTGATGGTCGAGGCCGAGTTCTTACTCGTTCATAAGAATGTTCTCTGCTGTCGACGGCATGTCGTTAGCGATTCCGGACTGGGGGTGCGGACGCGCTAGTCAAAATGCGGCAACGCGTGACGCCAATACTTATGTTTACCGGACAGACAAATGCCGCTTATTGTCGACAAGTTCAACAAGCTCCATAGGTTGGTAAGTCATCACAGGGAAGCGGACTTCCAATCGTGCGTTGCCGTCGTTGCCAACCAGATGTTTGGCTCCACCGCGGTTTACGTGGATGTCAAACAGGGTCTGACGACTAACGACATCGTTACCATTCCAAGCGGCTATGTCATCGACATCACCGAGACGGGTGTGCCACGGCTTTTTATCGTCAAAGCCGTCATCGCTCGGCATTTTCCATTCTGGAATACAGGCGTGGAGCTGTTCAAGTTCGTCACGAGCTTCGATGGAGCACAGGGCGCGATCCGTGCATTTCTGCACGAACAAATTGCCAACGATACCGAAGCACTGACACGCCTGGAGGAAGCCCGCAAGGCGACTCATGGCAGCGATGTTAACGCCTATCTCGATACCGCGGTTAATGGCAACTTCCGCGGACTCGTGGTTATCGACGATGCGCGTGACGAGCTCAGCCAGGTGCTGGGCAAGATAAACGCCGATATTTCCGTCCTCGAGCTCAAAACCTATGAAGCGGAGGACGGCTCACGCCTGTACCAGATCGATACGTTGTATGGGGAGCCGCGACTGGCCATCGCCGAGCCGGCGTATGATGACAACAGCGCTAGCCGTAAGGACCACGATCACACCCCACCGGTGGATCACCATAGCGCCAAGAGCCAGGATGATGATAGCACTCAGGCCCAGGATCAGAATGCCACGACGACCGAGGAAATATTCGATACCGGGGAGCATATCGTGCTCGTCGGCGGACCGCGCGAGGACATCGGTGACGAGGGGCTCGATGTGGCCACTAGCCTAATCAGCCTGGCTCAAGGTTACCGCTCACAGCGCAAGTACGGCGAGGCCAAGGGCCTGTTCAAGCGCGCGCTCGCGATTCAGGAACGGGTCATGGGTCAGGATCACCCGGACGTGGCGACCAGCCTAAACAGGCTTGGCCTGTGTTACCGGGCTGTCGGCAAACGCGACAAAGCGAAACCCTTGTTCCAGCGCGCCCTGGCGATACGAGAAAAAGCGCTGCCGCCGGATAACCCGCGTATTGCCACCAGTCTCAACAATCTTGCCTTGGCCTACTGCGCGGAAGGCGAATACCGTCTTGCGGAACCCTTGCTCGAGCGCGCGCTCATTATTAAGGAAACCGCCTTCGGGTCCGACCACCCTCGGGTCGCAAGCTGCTTGCATAATCTGGCACAGCTCTACCGCGCCCTGCACAAACGCGCGGATGCCGAGGTGATGTATGAGCGCGCGCTGAGAATCTGGGAAAAAAGTCTGGGCAAGCACCACCCCAAGGTGGCCGCCGTGCTAGAAAACTACGCCTTATTGCTGACGGAGATGCGACGATCGGCCGAGGCCGACCGCTTGGTTGCCCGGGCCATAGCCATTCGCACGAGACAACGCAGGTAAACAGCGGGCGCGCAGGTGTCAACAACACGAACCTGATATCGAAAAACCGCATGTACGAATTTGCCCGCGCCGATCTACTGCTCTGCTGCGCGATTGTCGTCAGCGTCAGTGCCTGCAGCCAGAGCATTCTGCGCTGAGCGATCTTGCCGTTTACAAGATCGATTACGGAACGTCGCAGCATTACTTGCAGCGCGTCATCGACATCAAGGACCCTACTGTCACCGAATATACGGTCGACGATCTGCCGCCTTATACCTATTACTTTGTAATCATGGCCTATAACGCCGCCGGCACCGAGAGTAGCCGTTCCCGTATCGCCGCCAAGACCGTC
>CAYGAS010000227.1:0-4841 GCA_964347935.1 uncultured Nitrospiraceae bacterium
TCTCCTTTTTTCGTCTGGCGGGTTGACCCGCGGCACTCAGTTGTGTGGCCTTCGGTGTACAGCTAGCTCGCCTCCCACAGCCTCGCCTGTTACCATTTTGTTAACGCTTCTTGTGCAACGATGAAATACCGAACCGAAGACCTGCGAATCAAGTCCATCGCGGATGTGATCACACCCGCGCAGCTACACAAAGAGCTGCCGATCGCGCCGACAGCCGCCCGGACCACCCAGGACACGCGTCGTGCGATCCACCGGATACTTTATGGCGAAGACGAACGGCTGCTGGTCGTGATCGGACCGTGCTCCATCCACGACGTCGATGCGGCCAGGGATTACGCCTCCCGGTTAATCACGGCGCGCAGCGCGCTCGATGATGCGCTCTTGATCGTGATGCGGGTGTATTTTGAAAAACCGCGCACAACGGTCGGCTGGAAGGGCCTTATCAACGACCCCAATCTTGACGACAGCTTTGAGATCAATAAGGGACTGCGCCTCGCACGGCAATTGCTGCTGGACCTGAACAACATAGGCATGGCCGCGGGAACCGAGTACCTGGAGCTGGTAACCCCGCAGTATCTCACCGACCTCGTGAGCTGGGTGGCCATCGGCGCGCGCACCACGGAAAGCCAGGTGCACCGGGAAATGGCATCCGGTTTATCCTGTCCCGTGGGTTTCAAGAACGGCACGGATGGCAACCTCAGGATCGCGATCGATGCCGTCCGCGCGGCGAGGGAGCCACACCATTTCCTGTCGCTGACCCAGGACGCCCACTGCGCCATTTTCTCAACCACCGGCAACCCTGACTGTCACATCATTCTGCGGGGCGGCCATGAGCCTAACTACGGATCCGAAACTGTTCGAGACGCAATGGTGCAACTCGAAGCGGCGGGCAGGAGGGATATGCACGACTTGCCGGCCAGGCTGATGATCGACTTCAGTCATGCCAATAGCCGCAAGCGTCCCGAGCGCCAACTCGAAGTGGGCCGCGATGTGGCACGGCAGATAGCCGCCGGCAACGACCAAATCATGGGCGTCATGATCGAGAGCCACTTGAAGGCCGGCCGACAGGATGTGATTCCGGGCCGGAAACTCGTCTATGGGCAAAGCATTACCGACGCCTGCCTGGGCTGGGACGAGAGTGCATCTTTACTGCAAGAGCTCGCGGCGGCGGTGCGCCGGCGACGGACACGCACAGCCTGCTAATGCTGCGTTTCAATGCTACCGATGCGTCAGGTCGCCTTATAGCTTTTAGCGTGTAAAAAGACTCCCGCCCCTTTTTTCGGCCCCCGTCAAGAGCGCTAAACTGAACGCGGCCGGCAAAATAAGCTCGACGCCTCTTCAAACTTGGAGTGAAAATGCCTGCGCGCTTCGTCATCCATCCTTAGTTAACTAATATAGACGCGAGCGCGCTCCCTGGATCGGCCTTCCACCTCGTCACTTCCCAAAAAGACCCCCACTCCCTCTCGTGCGCCAGGAAAGTTTCGGTTGGGGCGTTCGTCCTGTTTTCGGTCTCGGTATCTCCCAGCCGTCCGGGCACTGCTTCTTCAGGCCATCGGTGCGTTTGGAAATCAGCGTCGTTGTGGGGGGATCACACGCCTTGACCGGAAAAGGCCGGCGGCACTCCGGGCAGTGATAGTGCTCGGGTCCGTCGCGTCCTGTTTGTCCGGGTACTTCAACTTCGAACACGCACCCGCAAAAACCGCAAGTCTGCTGAAACGCTCCTCGCAGGTACCGCAGTCCGCCTTCTTGGTTGCTCATGCAGTCGCTCCTTGTGTCACAGGTGCCGCACCGCTCAATCGCGATTGAAAGAACTCCCTCCGCCACCCAGCAGTGCGGGTACTTCGCGATAGCGCGGCCCCGGGATGCTTCGGCGTCGCGACACCGCACGGGGTTGCATCGGGTCGCGGCGAATCTCGCCTCGAACTGCAGAGCCCCGGCCCTTGGCGTGCGAACCGCCGGCGCTGCGACGGGTGCGCTGCGCTTTAGGTCCGCTCGAGGTATGCGTTTCGTTCCTGCTCCCGACGGCAGTTGGGTTCGACCGCGAAGCCCCGTTGCGCTGTCGATTCCCGGCATCGCGTCCACTGCGTTCCTTGGCCTCTTTCGACGCAGCGCGGCGCTCGCGAGTGGGTTCAGCCTTCAGTGAGCGGCCCGGCGCGTACCCCGGTATTACGACCTGCGGAATCGCACGCCCCAGCAAGCGCTCGATGTCCTTGAGCAAGCCGTTCTCATCGACGCACACCAGCGAAACCGCGTCGCCTGCCTTGCCGGCGCGACCGGTGCGGCCGATGCGGTGCACGTAGTGCTCAGCGACATTTGGCAGCTCGAAGTTTACGACGTGAGGTAACTCCTCGATATCCAGTCCGCGCGCGGCGATGTCGGTCGCCACCAAGACGCGCACCTTCCCGCGCTTGAAGTCCGCCAAGGCGCGGGTGCGTGCCGCCTGGCTCTTGTTGCCGTGGATGGCCACGGCCCGGATGCCGTCGCGTTGCAACTGCTCGGCAAGCCGATTGGCGATGTGCTTGGTGCGGGTAAAGACCAGCACCTGCTTCCAGTTGCCGGAGGTGATCAGAAACGAAAGCAACGCACGCTTGCGCCCGCGCTCTACCGGATGCATCACGTGCGACACGAGCTCGGCGGCGGCATTGCGAGCAGCGGCCTGAATAAGTGTCGGTGAGTCCAGCAGATCGGCGGCGAGCTGTTTGATCTCGTCGGAAAACGTAGCGCTGAAGAGCAAATTTTGGCGTTGCCGAGGCAGCAGTTCGAGGATCCGGCGAATATCGCGGATGAAACCCATATCGAGCATGCGATCGGCTTCGTCCAACACCAGGATCTCGACCCGAGACAGATCGAGCGTCCGTTGCGCGGCATGATCGAGCAGGCGCCCCGGCGTCGCGACCAAAATATCGATGCCACGGCGAAGTTGCGCGATCTGCGGATTGATGTTGACGCCGCCGAAGACTGCGGCGGATTTCAGCGGCAGGTACTTGCCATACGTGCGTACGCTCTCCTCCACCTGCGCGGCCAACTCACGCGTGGGAGTGAGGATAAGGGTACGGATCGCACGCCGGCTTCCGTCCCCGGCGCGGGCGCTTAATCGATGAAGCAACGGTAGCGTGAAACCGGCGGTCTTGCCGGTGCCCGTCTGCGCCCCAGCCATGATGTCGCGGCCCTCGAGAATTGCCGGGATGACCTGACGCTGGATAGGCGTGGGAACGCGATAGCCCTCTTCGGCGACGGCACGCAGTAATTCGGCCGACAGGCCGAGGGTATTAAATGACATTTATAAAGATACTCCTGAGGTTGATCTGCCCAAGGCACATTGCTTTGGGCGCCTATGCAAAAAAACACCCCGCCATTTGGCGGGGTCTTCCAAAAGCTGTTCGGAGCGGCGCAGCGGCCTAGGCCGGTTGAACTCTCGCCGCCGACGGGCCTTTCGGGCCGCGCTCGATGTCGAAGGTCACCCTCTGCCCCTCGGCAAGGGACTTGAAACCCCCGCCCTGAATGGCCGAGTAGTGCACGAACACCTCGGAGCTGCCGTCCTGGGGAGTGATGAAGCCATAACCTTTGGCCTCGTTAAACCATTTTACTGTTCCTGTAGTCACGGAAATACCTCTGTTTAAGTTGAATTGCGCTGTTTTGCAGTTCGTTCCCTGCAAGCGAGATCGCGGGAGTGGCTACCGATGAAACTGGGAGGAACTTCCGAGCTGGTTACAAGAAGGGTACTGCAATGGGTGGAGTATACGCGAAGCAGGCAAGAAAAGCCATGCCTACGCTTGCCGGACACGGATTGTTGGCTTTAGGCCCTGGGTAACTTCCTTTCTGCCGCAGACGTCCAAACCGAAGCACGAATGCACGACGACCCTGTGAGTGTGCTTGGCATGACACCGGCAAGTGAAAGTCAAGGCCGCTTCGAACTTGGGGCGAAAATCTTGCGCCCATCTTGGGCCATGCATCTTTGCAGACGCGAGAGCCCGCTTCGTATTGGCCTCTTAGACGAAAAGACTACCGACCGCTTTTCCCCCATCGAAGATCTGGGCCAAAAGCGACGCCGCATTACGATGATTTTGCACCAATGCCACAGCCATCCTGTCACTCAGGAAAACTTCGCACGTCTAGCGAAAGTCCCCACGTGTCCGTGATGCAAAGAAGGGTTGCGTCCCACCCCCTTGAGCCATTACAAGAGAACTCGGTAACACTAACGCACTAGCTAGAGGGAGGTCGTTATGAAGTTGCCCACGCTGCGACAAGTAAGGGGGTTCGTCATGCTTGTAAACGCCTTCTTACCGGCAATTCTCGTCATCATATTTGCAGCCATTTACTTCTTTCTCATCGCCCCGCTTAAAGACAATCTCTCTACCGTCAAAACTCAAGTACGGATCGAGTTTGACAGAACAATAGACGAAATAAAGGCTGGTTATGAACCAGTGGTCAGGCTTTCTGAAGAAGTAGTGTCTCTATCTCGAAACGCGTCGAAGTTGCTAAAAGAACCACACTTTTGCCAGGCATTGGGAACAGATCTTGTTTCCGTGCAGCGTGACCAACCACAAGGAGCGCTGCTGCGTGTCAATGGGTTTAACTACCCCACCGACATGCGTGTCCGTGTAGGTTTGAATACCGCAGCCGTCCGGCTTCCGTCGCCAGTCAAAGACTGGCTGGAAGAAAAGAAAAAAGACATCGAGCTGAGCAAGAAACTACCGTCGCCGGACGACCGCCAGACCAAATCACGTGGCGCAAAGTCGCCCGCCCTACCTGGATGCGCAGCAGCGGAGAAAACGTTCCAGACGATGTTCGGTGTTGTGGATGATGCTATCTCGTTTGTCGCTGTTTTAATTGGCGTTGTC
>CAYGAS010000228.1:0-2180 GCA_964347935.1 uncultured Nitrospiraceae bacterium
GCCGATCCGGCCGCGGAAAAGCATCACCTCAGAAAAGAACCGGGGCCGGATTGATCTGTGCGCCATCTGACAACCGGGGGCAGATCACAATTTCTGCTGATAGGCAACGAAGACCGTAAGAAGTCCGCAGCCTTGACCACGCGAGCCGAGTGGCGGCACGTGGACCTGGGGTCAGACCTGGAATCAGGTCTTGCACTGCCAAATACGGACGCAATCCTTTTTGCGAGCGAGGCCGCTAGGAAGCCCGTTATCGCGCACCGCTCCCTTGCCGGTTCTCGGCGCGTACTTGCGCTACAACATCTCACACCGTTGGCGCTTTGCCGCCAGGGGGGGTTTCTTCTTTCTCGAGGTCGGCGACTATCAAGGCAACCTCACGGATTTGCGTCTGAATCTGGAGCACCAGACCTGGAAAAACTTCGGTTTTGGGTTTGGTTTCAATGGTATTCTAACGCGTGTGAATGCCACCGATGGCGATCTTAGCGGAAGTTTTAGAAATTCCATTTCCGGCTTTCAGGCCTACGTATTCGTGGCTGAGGGGACCGCGAAGTATCAGCGCTGAACGCGAAGCGAGATAATAGTAATGACATGACGCATCTACTCGAATCCATTGCCAGGGTACTGAATGTGGCCGCTATCGAGTCGATGGCGCTGCGGATAGTCGGCGCTGCATTGGTGCTGTTTGGGGCATTCTGGATTGCCAGGGCGACGCAACTGTTTCTAGCAAAGCATTTGAAGGCGCACACCGACGCCGATCCCAAGACCTTTCGCTTGTACCGCCGTGTTGTGCTAGTCGCCTGCTGGGGCATCGGCGGAGCGATTGCGCTGCATACGCTAGGCATCGACCTGACCCATCTGTTCACCGCCGGGGGCCTGCTTGCCGTGGCGATCGCCTTTGCCATGAAGAATCTAGCGGAGAATCTTGTCTCGGGACTCATTCTGCGCCTCGAAGGGGCTATCGAGTCCGGCGATGTGCTCTACACCGCGAATGGCGAGAAGGTACAGGTGAAAGCGATCGGACCCCGGACCACCATTGTGCGCACCAAGAACGGAGCGGATCGTGTGATCCCGAACGCCGAGTTGGTTCAGACAGCGATCTCCAACTACACGTACAAAGACAAGTTGGAGCGGCTGGAGACGAAGGTGGGTGTTGCTTACGATTCCGATCTCAAAAGGGTCCGGTCGACGCTAGAGGGAGTGTGTGACGCTCTCGATTGGAAATCCACTCACAAGAAGCCGCAGGTGCAGTTGTTCCAATTCGGCGACTCGGCGGTGATCTACCGGATTCTGGTGTGGATCGAAGACCCATGGATCGCCGGCAAACGGCGCTCCGACCTCAACGAGGCGATCTGGTGGGCACTTAAAGACGCCGGCATCGTCATCGCGTTCCCGCAGCTCGACGTGCATTTGGACAGGGGCGATGCCGGCCCGCCGACTGCTAGCCGAGTATCATAGGCACGTACGCGCCCTAACGCCCCGATTGTCAGAACTTCGCATGCTAAGACGCCTCGTAACAGTGCAAGACCCAGGGTCGGGTCTTGCACTGCCAAATACGGACGATCTCCTTTTTGAGGGCGCGAGAAACGCGATCGGGAGTCTTTATCGGAAGATGTTGGTAAACTCGGGCCACACTCTTGGCCTTGACTGTCACCTACCGGGCGACGTACGCGGCGGGTCCGTGTCACGCTTGAATCAATGACACAGAAAGAAGATCACCGAAACCGTTCTCTCGCGGCCTCGTTTCGACAATCTGCACGCCGTGGCGGGCCTGCAACCCGACCATCGATGTTCGCACGGCCGATGAAGTCATTGCCGGGTTTGCGAGAAGAAGTAGCGAGGCACGTCGTGCTGGGAGTGCTTGCGGTTGGCATGGGCGTTTATATCCTTTTGGTTGTCGACAAGACGTTGCCGAGCATGATCGTCGCCCTGTTGTTTCTCGCTGGCGGGGCCTACTGGAGCGTCGCGGCCATACCGGTCGTGAGACGTTTGCTGACGCTCTTGCAGACGGAGGAACCGGTCGAGATGCAACTGACGGTCCGGGGCCGGGAAAG
The DNA here is from genome assembly GCA_964347935.1 of uncultured Nitrospiraceae bacterium. Classification (GTDB taxonomy): domain Bacteria; phylum Pseudomonadota; class Gammaproteobacteria; order Acidiferrobacterales; family SPGG2; genus SZUA-472. The sequence continues at coordinate 2,049 of CAYGAS010000228.1, forward strand.
GACACTGACGCTCAATAAGGAGCACATCGCCGAGCTCAGGTATCCGGAGACCCCGGCCGGCGCTCACTGGGATATTCAGGTCTATCTCAGGCCGCAGCCTAGCTTTGCACTCCTCCCACCGGCGACGAAGGT
>CAYGAS010000229.1:0-4728 GCA_964347935.1 uncultured Nitrospiraceae bacterium
TTGGTGGGGTCGCCGCGCCAGATCAGGATGTCTGCCCAGGCACCTTTTTCCACTACGCCCAGTTTGGCTGCAATGAAGTCATTGCGATTCTGGTCGACATTCTCACGCAGGAACTGTCCGGGCGCGGATGTCGACATCTTCATGGATTCTAGAGACGTGTACTTCAGGTCGCCTGGAAGGTCGGTCGTCGGTGCGGCGACATTCTTGATGGCATTGTGCCAGTTATCCCAGCCGAACATATCCGAGCCGTTAAAGGTCTTGATCTTGTATTTCTTCATAGTCTTTATGGCGGTCTTCACGCCTTCGCAGACCATTTTGCCTTTGCGTTTCATAGTCTCGGTATACCACTCGGGATAGGCTCCACAGAGTGTGGTGTAACCACCGAATGGCTGGAACGACCACCAGGCACCGGCTTCTGCCAGCAGCTTGATGGATTTCTCGGTGGTCAGAAAGCCATGCTCAAAACTCTTAACGCCGGCCTTGATCGACTTAATGTAAGCGTCGTCCGTGTAAGCATGAATCGCCACATAGGTCCCGTACTCTTTCGCAGCCTGTACAGCGGCGGCCATCTCTTCCGGCGAGGGTGACTGCAGGTGTAGAGGATCGAACTCACTGCCGACGCCGCCGCCCGCCATGACCTTGAGGAAATCCGCGCCGTTGCGCAGGTTCCAGCGGGCTGCTTTCAGCCATTCAGCACGGCCATCCACGACCATGGTGTTCTGTACCTTCATCTGGTAGTCGTGATCGTGAGGACCGTCTGTACGGCTGCGCCAGTCGCTGTGTCCGCCGGTGGGTCCAAGGGCGGGACCACTCGTGTAGACACGGGGTCCTGGCAGGATGCCTTGATTAATTGCCCGCTTGAGGCCAATGCTGTTGCCGGCAATATCACGAATAGTGGTAAAGCCACTTCTGAGCAAGTATTCCGCCGCACGGGTGGCGTGCGCGCCCTGCACATAGGCATCCCACGTATTCCCTGCGGCGGTACCGCCATTGAGCATGAGGTGTTGATGCATATCGATCAGCCCGGGCGTCACGGTCCCGCCCTTGCCGTCAATGGCATGGGCACCCGGCGCCTTGATACCTTTAGCGACCTGCTTGATTTTGTTGTTCTCAACAAGCACGTCGACGCCGCTTTTCGCCGAATCACTGGTCCCGTCCCATACGCTCACATTGGTGATCAGCACTTGGGTCGGTTTTTTGTCTGTCTCGGCCGACGCAGCGATGGGCCACGGTGCAGCGCTCGCGAATAATATCGCCAGGCCGGAGGCGGCTAAGATTCGAAGGTTCATGGTCGATTCCTCATATTCTCCAAGGTACTTAAATTGGTCTTTGTGGGTTCAGTGAAATGGCGAATTTGTGCGCCAGGCTACGAGGTCCTAACGCGCAGCCGCGGAAGAGCATAACCAAATCGTCCCTCGAATACCTTGCAATTTGCATCACCCCACCCAGATATTTGGCAGGAAAAGCAAGATTTGAGGGAAAAAATCTGCTCGCCCTGATATGGTTAGTGCCGATGCAAGATTGGATTGATCAACACGAATCAAAGGGGACTACGGCCCTACCGCTGGTCCGCTTAAACTTGATCCTCCCGTTCTTGGAGGCGCTGGACCGCTTGCGCCTCAACACCAACGCCCTGTTGACGAGCAACGGCTTGGTGCGCGAGACGGTGCTTGATCCCAACGTATTCGTCCCGGTCGTCGTCGTCCACCGGTTTCTGGAGGGTGCGGCCGAGGAGGCGAACGATCCGTATTTCGGTGTGCGCGTCGGCGAGTCGCTGGATCTCAGCAACTGGCCGCCTTTCGTCGATGCGGTGTCTCGGGCGACCACGCTGGGGGAGTTCTTGATTCGCTTCATACGAGCCGTCAAGGACGAAGCCTCGTCGGCTTACCACTCGCTCGAGGTGGGTGTGAGCTACGCGTTCTTCAAGGAAATACGCACCAGCGAACAGGAAATCGCACCAGCGCAAAACGATGCGTTCACGGCCGCCTACACGCTCGGCCTGCTCCGCCGCGGGTCAGGCTCGACCTGGAACGGGGATGACGTCCGACTCAAGGTTTGCGACCCCAGCGTGCTACCTCCCAACTACCTGGGCGTACACATCGTCGGGGGCGACCGGATGGGGATGATGGTGCGCTTTCCGACGGCATGGCTGTTGCAACCGCTCGATCGACGCGCGCTGGTTCCCTCGCCACCGATGAGTGAGAACCGGCTACGACCTCCTATTGAGTTTGTTGATGCCCTTCGCCAGACATTGATGTTGCACCTGCATCACGCCGATTTGAATGTCGACTACGTGGCACGATTGACGGGGATAAATCGCCAGTCGCTCCAGCGCAAACTCAAGGCGAGCGGTACCACATTCTCAACGGAGGTCATCGAACTGAAGAAGCGCCGCGCTGGCGAAGACTTGGTTCATTCAGACAAATCGATTGCGGAGATTGCCGCGTCGCTCGGATTCACCAACCCGACCAGTTTTACCCGCGCATTCCGTGCTTGGACAGGTGAGTCACCGAGGCATTACCGAAAGAGCCGTCGAGCTTTGCTTGCCCACTAGAGACCGGTCGCTCACCTGACCGAAGTCGCAACAGCGGCTGTGGATCGCGGCCGGTCGTTCACCCGCTGACGCTATCTGTTGGATCGAGTACTGATTCGCGGTGACACGGAAAAAGTTAGGCAGCCACTTGCGCGTGCATCTAGGCGCCCGTCGAGGTGAGCCCCACTGTTTCCGCCGTCTGGCGGCCCGTGCGCAACTGCGTCGTGTCTCTGAGCGTGTCGACGCGCCAGAGCAGCTCAAGCAGCGCCTCCGCCGGGCGTTTGCCGATGACCGGCACCGCGAGCTCGCGGTACTTCGCAGTCAGCTCCGCATCGCTCAACGGATTGTCCGGGTCGCCTTTGCGCGTGTCGGCGTGATGCCGGTGGCGCTTGCCGTCTAGAGTCTCGATCTCGACGATCGCGGCCCGCCTGCGCGGGAACTCGCTCTCGATCTTTTCATCGATGCGCAAACTCACGCGCGACATGAGCTCGCGCACCTGCGGGTCAGCCAAACGCTCGGGGGAAAATGCATCGAGGCGGACCTGACCGGTCAGAAGCGCGACGGCGACGCAGTAGGGCAGGCTGAACTTGGCCTCGAACGCCGTGCGCGGTTTTGTGTTGCCGGTAATCTCGAGCGCCTTAGCATAGGTGCCGACTTCGATCGATCGGACGTTCGCAGCCGACAAGTCATGTGCTTGCCTCAGCGCGATCACGGCATCGACGGCAGCAAAGGTGTGGCCGCAGCAGCCGTGGTTCTTTTGCGTCGTACGGGTGATAGTGAAACGTTCCCGCAGACCGGCGAAGGCGCCGTACCAATCCGCGTCTTCGCTCATGGCCGCACCAAAGCCGCGCGGTCCCTCGAGGATGTCCTTGGCGCCCGTTACGCCTTGCTCGGCGGCGAGCGCCACCAGCACCCCGGTTTCGGCAGCACGGCCGGCATGCAAGGGTTTGCTCATGGCATCGGAACGAAATGCTTGCTGCAATCCGGCAGCGAACGTGCCGGCATTGGCAAGCGCGTGGGCGATCTGCCCTTCGTCGAGGCCGAGAATGACCGCCGCCGCCGCGGTGGCGCCGAACGTACCTACCGTGCCGGTGGTGTGCCAGTACTCGTAGTGCGCGGGATTGACCGCCACGCCGATGCGGTTGGAGATCTCGTAGCCGGCGATGACGCCGCGCAGCAGTGTATCGCCGGAGGTATGTCGTGCCTGCGAGGCTGCCAGGGCCGCAGCGATCACCGGCGCACCGGGGTGGTACAGTGCGTCGCGGTAGATGTCGTCGAACTCGACCGTGTGTGCAGCGGTGCCGTTGATAAGTGCAGCGGTGCGCATGCTCGCGGTTTCGCCGCGTGGAAAGATCACGGCATCGCTGGCGTTGAGGTCGTCGCTCAAGGCCTCTTGTAAAAGCGTTGCGGGCGGCAGCGTCCCGCCGGGTAGAAGCGCCGCGAACCAGTCGATCAGGCAACGTTTGGCGGCATACTCCACGCCTTCTGGAAAGTTCGCGGTGCGCAACCAAACGGCATAGTTGGCAAGCCTATCTACTAACATGCGGGGCTCCTTGTGTCCTTGCTGCTCGGTGGCGCTGGGTGCAAGCCGCCCTTTGCCGAAGCGGCGCGACTAGAACTGACTATTATACTGCGATGGGTCGATCCTGGCCTCGATCACGAGCGGGCGATCGAGCGCGTTCGCTTGCCCGAGCACGCGCTCGAGCGTGCTGCCTCTGTCCACGCGCTCTCCGTGACAGTGCATCGATTCGGCCAGTTTGACCAGATCGCTGGGATCGAAACGCGTACCGACCGACGGGTAATTCTTGCGCGTCTGTTTGATGTCAATGCGGTGCAGGGTGTTATCGCAAAAAACGATCACCACCACCCCGAGGCCGAGTGAGGCCGCGAGTTGCAGCTCGCTCTGTACCATGGCGAAACCACCGTCACCGATAAAGCAGATCACCGGCCGTTGGCGCTCGATGAGCTTGGCGGTATCAACAACTCGGGCTATAAACCTGACCTAATAATCGGTCTAGCCCGGGGAGGTTGGGTTCTAGCCAGGGTTCTCTGCGATCTAGTGAACGTGAAGGATCTCGTAAGTCTTAAAGTTGAGCACTGGGGCGTCACGGCAACTCCAGATGGGAAGGCTAAATTGAAGTATCCTTTCAACATCGACTTAACTGGCAAAAGTGTTCTAGTAGTGGATGATATCA
>CAYGAS010000230.1:0-1832 GCA_964347935.1 uncultured Nitrospiraceae bacterium
GCTCCATTGCCTATAGTACCGATCGTCGTATGGATCCAGCGGCTGAGCCAGCCATCCATGCCGGAATAAGGCTCGTTCCACGACATCGAGTTTCTGCTTCGGCACCATGATGTCCACATCGCCAAAAATTCTCCCCCTCGCTGGAGGGAGACCGGCCATCAGATAAGCCGTCCCTTTTAGAAGAATAACCGGAAGGTCGTCGATCTCGGTGAGTGCTTTGCTAATGCGACTCACCTCCCAGCGTATGGCCCTCTCCTGGGCCGCGGCCATGATCCGGGCCGATACCAGATGCGGCAGCACCCGATCTGGAACTGCCTCGAGCACGTTTTGCTCGTCGAGCAAGATATGGAGACGAGCTAGTAAGCCGGCGCGCCGTCCCTGCCGCACGAGCAAATCCCAATCGGCAAGCCCCAGGCCGGCGGCGGATGTGGGCTCTTTAAGGGCTTGCAGCAGCAACTCGCGGACGGCCGTCATGCTCTAGCACGCTCCAAAGCGGACCGGGAAGGGGGCTGCAGCGCCGCAAACGCCTCGACCGCGCCGGCAAGATCGCTGTAAGTTAAATCGTAACAGCGGCAGTTCTCGACTAGGCGGGTGACAGTGGAGAAACCTTCCAAGCCCAACAAACCGTAATTGAACGCGCTGCCAGCAATGCGCATAAACGCGCGACCCTTCGATTCATCGCGCAGCTGCACGGCCGCATCAGCTTCGTATTTCGGAAAGACTAACCAGGCCGGTTGCGGAAGCTCCTGGCTTCGCTCAACGCTGTCCGCTGGCGGCCTCATGTGCGCGATGGTGCCTTTAGCGGTGTTGTAGGTCTCTTCCCCGATGATCGCATCCGGTGCGAACCGGCGGATGAGGTCGATTGAGGCGTTCTTCAAGCTGACAGGCCTTGGGATAGGCGTCACGCGCAGCTTGTCCGTGTCGACCAGCGCGAGCTCGTCGGACAGCAGCCGCCAACCGCGGCTCACGAGCGCCGCACACAATGTGCTTTTACCGACGCCCGGCTCGCCTGGCATGATGACGGCGTGACCCCCCTTTTCAATGACCGCGGCATGAAAAATCAAGAACTGGTTTGCGTAACTATAAACGCACCAGTTAAGCGCCCACTCCAGCATCGGGTAGGCCTGGGCAAGCGGCAAAGGTGGAAACGGTCTCAAACCATCGAAGCTGAAAACCGCCTGCGGGCGAACCCAGCGTCTGATGCCCGCTGGTCGTTCGAGCAGGACGTGGAAATCGGCGAAGGCGTGGCTCTCCGCCAAGGGGTACTCGGCATAAAGAAGCCCGATGCCTTGAGCGACTGCACGAATGGAGGACTGGATATGGTAGATGAAAGGACCGGTGCGCAGAAAAACGCCACGGGATCTGAGTTCAGAGCTAAGCTCCGCGGGGGAGAGGGCAGCGACCTTCACTATTGCACGCGCTCAACGAGACCTTTCCCCGCAAGATTAGCCAGAATCTCGTCAATTTGGAACGCCAGCTCTTCGTCCGAAGGAAGCTGAAAGGTCGATGCGATGTGGGCCGCCAGCTGCTCGGTGGTGGCCGGCTGCTGCTGCAAGGCCCGGATTACTTCCGCTGCAATGGCATTGAGCTGGTGGGTATCACCGGAGTCAGCGTGATAGACGATGTGCTCGTCATCGCCCCACGACCGCCAGACCAGATCCTTATGGGCGGCAAAACGCCATTTCTGCTCGGTGCCCACCGGATGCAACAACGAGCGCGCTACGCGCTGCGCTTATGCGTCGGCAACACCGTTAAATGCTGCGCCTAGAAAAGCCTTCAGGTCGCCTGCACTGAGCGTGCCACCGATGTACTGCGCCCACAAATCTTCAACT
>CAYGAS010000231.1:0-1786 GCA_964347935.1 uncultured Nitrospiraceae bacterium
GGGCGACTAACCCGTGTGGCGAACAGCCACTTCCGGTATACGGAAGCTGCCTGCTTGGGTCGGTCAACCTGACCAAGTTTGTCGAACAGCCCTTTACCGACAAGGCCTGGTTCAACTGGCACCGCTACCGGGAGGTCGTGTCTATTTTTACCCGCATGCTCGATAACGTGGTCGAGATCAACGGTTTGCCGCTGGAGCGGCAGCGCCACGAGATTACATACAAGCGCCGCCATGGCATGGGCTTCCTCGGACTGGGGTCGACGCTGGCGATGCTCAGGATGAAGTACGGGGCACCGGACTCGCTTGCCTTCACCGAGCGTGTCGCCCGGGAAATGGCCGAGGTTGGATGGGAAACTGCGGTAGAGCTCGCCGCCGAAAAGGGTCCTGCGCCCATCATGGACGACGAGTTCGTGGTCACCGAGGAGATGCTGGCAAGACGTCCGGAGATGCGCCAGGACGGCCTCAAGGTTGGGGACAGCGTCCCCGGCAAGGTGCTGCTGGCACGCTACAGCCGCTACATGCAACAGCTTGACCCGGCGCTAACGGCCCGGATCGCCGAGATCGGGGCACGATTCACTCATCACACTTCTATCGCGCCGACCGGAACCATCAGCCTGTCATTGGGGAACAACGCGAGCAACGGCATCGAGCCATCGTTCGCCCATCAATACAGTCGCAATGTCATCCGCGAAGGGCGCAAGACCAAAGAGAAGGTCGAGGTTTACTCCTACGAACTGCTCGCCTACCGCACGCTGGTGAATCCCGACGCTACGCCACACCCCGCGACCCCGGAAAATGCGCTTCCGGACTACTTTGTCGCGGCTGACGACATTACGCCGCGTGAACACGTCGATGTGCAGGCAGCCGCACAGAAGTGGGTGGACTCCTCCATTTCCAAGACAGCTAACGTCCCCACGGATTTCCCATTCGAGCAGTTCCAAGATATCTACATGTACGCCTACGAGCGCGGACTCAAGGGGTGCACCACGTTTCGCTTCAACCCCGAGGCGTTTCAAGGGGTATTGGTGAAAGACGAGGACCTGGCGAACACCACCTACCGCTTCCAAATAGAGGGCGGCGAGGTCATCGAGGCCAAGGGTCACGAAGAGGTCGAATACGACGGCGAGATCCATACCGCCGCCAACCTGTTCGATGCCTTGAAAGAGGGCTATTACGGCAGGTTTTAGGGTGAAAAAGGGGTAGAGAGAGACGGGAGATAGCGATGGCCATCAAAATCGAGAAAGACATCACCGGCTACGAGGTTGTGCGCGTGGATCCTCAGAGCGCGCCCGAGAGCAATGTCATACAGATGCACGAAAAGCTGCAGCGGCCGGAGATGCTGCTGGGGAGCACTTATAAGATCAAGACACCACTCACGGAACACGCGCTCTACGTGACCATTAACGACATCGTCCTCAACCCGGATACCGAGCACGAGAAACGTCGTCCTTTCGAAGTCTTCATCAACTCCAAGAGCATGGAACATTTCCAGTGGATCGTGGCCCTCACCCGCATTATCTCGGCCGTGTTCCGCAAAGGCGGAGACGTGACATTCCTCGTAGAGGAGCTCCACAGCGTGTTCGATCCTCGTGGGGGGTACTTCAAGAAAGGCAAATATACGCCGTCATTGGTTGCCGAGATTGGCGATGTGATCGAGCGCCATATGAAGATGATTGGTCTGATCCAAGCCGAGGAGCCCGACGAGGAACGCGAGAACTATCTGATAGAGAAGCGTGCACAACTCGCGGGCACGACGAAGGGTGATGACAATACTGGCCATGAGTTC
>CAYGAS010000232.1:0-7041 GCA_964347935.1 uncultured Nitrospiraceae bacterium
CACCGTCACCGTGTTGCCGGATACGTTGCTCGATCTCGGCACCATCATCGGTAAGGTCTTCGAGGACCGCAATGGCGACGGCTTGCAGAATCCGGACGAGCCCGGTGTGGCGGGCGTCATGGTGGCCCTCGATAACGGCACCTATGCCTTGACCGACCCGTACGGCCGTTACCACTTCCCGGCCGTCGCATCCGGGCAGCGGATGGTGAAGATCAACCTGCAGAGCGTGCCCGGTGTGGCGGCCGTGACGACCGATGAGAGTGTGATCCTGTCGATCACGCCGGCGATTCTGGCCAAGGCTAATTTCGGAATCCGCTACTCGCACATGACCGAGAAGATCGGTCGACCCGGTCAGCTCGGCGTACTGGTCCAGGCCGAAGCGACTGATTCCCCGATTCGGGTCCTCGGCGATGCGGAGTCGATGACCGTATTGATTAACGACATGATGGCGACGCTGCCGCACAGCGACCTCAAGTTACGCACGGAATCGATCACCGACGTAGTGGAGTACAACGGCAATCGACTGCGTGGACCGGTCGCCTTTACGGCCAATATCGACACCACCAAGACGGTCAGAGCGTGGCAGCTGCTGATCCGCGATCTCGACGACAAGATTGTGCGCACGCTGAATGGGACCGGCAGGCCGCCAAGTGAAATCTCCTGGAACGGGCTCGACGCGGCTGGCCAACCGCTGCATGCCGGCGCCATCTACCAGTATCAGCTTGAGGTGACCTTCAGCGATGGCACCAAGTCCAGAAGTGCCCGGCGCCTGGTGGGTATTAACCGCGCCACCGCCGTCTCCCTCAACCTGAGTGGTGGTGCCTTCGAGTCCGGCTCGGATCAGCTCACTGCACGCGCCGTGACGCTCTTGCATGAAACCGCTGAAGTCATCCGCGAGTACCCGAATGAAAAGATCGTTATCGAGGGTCACACGGACTGGGAAGGCACCGAAGAATACAACATCGACCTGTCGAAGCGGCGTGCCACTGCCGCCCGAGATTATCTGGTCAACGTCGAAAACCTTCCGGCCGAGCAGTTCATTCTGCGCTGGTACGGTGAGGCGCAACCCATTGCGAACAATGAAACCGCTGAGGGCCGCGAGATCAACCGCCGCGTAGAGATTAGCAGCAAGCTCACGAAGGTCGAAAAGGCCAAGGTGCACGACCAGTACCGCGACGGCAAGGCGTTGGTCCAAGTCGACGAGGCACGTCCAATACTGGAGGACGGTAGCCGCTTCTTCACCGAGCTGCTGCTCGGCAAGAAGAACTACGTCGAGATCGAGGTGGCCGATTCCAAGGGTGGCTACGCGCAGGGCGCCGTACCGCTGCCGCAACTCGAGATTCTGCAGCTGCCGAAGGAACTCAAGTTGCCGCTCGGGGCGCGCAACTATCGCTACCGCGTGCACACGCCCACAGCCGAGGGCGCGGGCCCCGACGATGATGTCCTCGTCAGCTACCGGCTCGTCGGACGCACCACGCCTGGCAACACGGTCGAGCTCGACGGACAGTCGCTGAACGTGGACGACAAAGGCTTCTTCGTCGCTGAGCTGCCGCTCAAGCAGGGTAGCAATGTGTTCGGGCTCGTGGTCCGTAACAAGGCCGGCTACATGCGCATCGCCAACCTGCGCATGGATGTCACCGGCAGTAGCGGCGATACGCCGGTGGTCGTGACTGATCCGATTCCGAACCTCGCCGTTCAGCTGCCGCCCGCCGGCGTACCTATCACGAGCGAGTTGCTAGCGATCCCGGGCCAAACCGATCCGGGTAACAAGGTCAGCGTCAACGGTGAAACTGTCGAGGTCCATTCCGACGGCAAGTTCGTGGCACATGTCAAGTTGCCTATAGGCGAAACGCGATTGGTGATCGAGGTCACCGACCCGGAGGGACATAGCGGCACCATCGAGCGGACGGTCACGCGTAAGTCCGGCCTGTTCCTGTTGGCCTTCGGCGATGCCAAGTTCAGCAAGCTCAAGGGCAGCGGCTTCATCCAGGGCGCCGGCATGGAGAAGGATTCAGAAACCCTGACCGAGGGACGTCTGACCTACTATCTGAAGGGCACGATCGCCGGTAAGTACTTGATCACGTCCGCCTTCGACAGCGGTAGCAACGAGTTCGACAAGCTTTTCGACGATCTCGATGAGCAACAAAACGATCGGCTGTTAACGAATCTGGATCCGGATAAGTTCTACCCGGTCTATGGCGATTCGAGCACGATCATCTACGACACCGAGAGCCAAGGCAAATTCTTCCTGGCCATCGACAGCAAGCAAATGCACGCGTTGGTCGGCAACTATCCGCTCAGATTTACCGACAACGAGCTCGCGACATATCAGCGCACGCTCTACGGAGCACATTTCGCATACAAGTCGCTTTCGGAGACGAAGTACAAGCAGCCGAAGACCAAGGCAGAAGTGTTTGGTGCCGAGGTACGGCAAGCCAATGTGTCCGACGAGCTCAGGGCTACCGGTGGGTCTCTGTACTTCCTCAGCCAACGCGAGGTTATCGAAGGCAGTGAGCAGGTCGTGATTGTTGTCAGAGACAAAGATACCGGTCTCGAGCTTAGCCGTGTTCCGCAACAGCAAAACGTCGACTACACGATCAAGTATGACGAAGGCCGTATTATCTTTAACCGGCCGATCTCCAGCGTGCAGGCAGACGACCGGCTAATCAATGAAGACCTGCTGCAAGGAAATCCGGTATTCGTACGGGTCGACTACGAGACTCGTCTCGATTCATTAGAACAAACCTCAAGCGGCGCACGCGTACGCCAGCAAATTGGCGACCACGTTGCCGTCGGTGCCACTTACGTGAAGGACGACAAGCTCTCCAGCGAATATGAGCTAACAGGCGTGGATACCGAATTTCGATTCGGCAAAAACAGCCGCATCGTAGCCGAGTTCGCGGAGAGCAAAGGCACGGAGGCCATCACGTTCAGCAGCGACGATGGCGGCTTCACCTACGTGCCGGTTGCGCCAGCCGGTCTGCAGGAAGGCGAGGCCTATAAGCTTGGCGTCGAGCTCGATGTTGGTGAGTGGTTCGGCAAACCGGATCGCTTGCAAGTAGGTGCTTACGTCAGGCGACAGGATGAAGGCTTCTCGTCGGATGGCACTCAGGCCGACCGCGGTACGGAGAAATCCGGCGTTAACTTTAGCTACAAGGTGAACGACAAGAACACCTTGCGCGGCCGCCATGATCGCCAGGAAAGACTCACGGGACCGGCAGAGTCCACACAGACAGCCCTGCAATGGGAATACAACACCCGACGTTGGAGCGTGCGCACTGAAGTGCAAGACAAGGAGACGACCGACACCGCGGGACTCGTGACCGAGTCGACTACAGCCGCGGCGCGGGCAGACGTGCGTTGGACCGATAAGCTGCTTTCCTTCCTGGAGCACCAGCAGACCCTTGACGGGCCGGACAACGACCAGACCACGATCGGCGTGGACTACAAGCTGCGTGACAAGCTGACCCTCGGTGCCCAGCTGACGACGGGCACACGTGGGGATGCCGCCCAGGCCGGCCTTAGCTACGAGCTCGGCCAGCACCGTTTTTACCTTAACGAGCGCCTGGTTGACGACGCCGCAACAGGGCGCTCCAGGGCCACCGTGGTAGGGACAGAGTCCGCTATCGGTAAGTCTGGAACCTTCTATACTGAGTATCAGTGGGCCCGAAATGGAGATGAAAGGGATAATCTGTCGTTGATCGGCATGCGCCGACGTTGGGACCTCGGCCGCGGCCTCGACTTGTTGTTCCTCGGCGAGCGCAGCGAGATCGACACCGACCCGGAGAAAACGACTCGCTATGCGTTGGCAGTGGGTCTTACCTTTGACAACTCGAAGGGCTTCAGCATCTCTACGCGTAATGAAATACGACGTGAAGAAGGCGGGCGCGATCTAGAGCAGTTCTTGACGACGAACCGTGCTGAATATCTCTTGAACCCTGATCTGAAGGTTCTTGGCTGGTACCGCTACAGCTACACCAAGGACAGCAGTCTGTCCACTACCGAGACGGAGTTCAACGAGCTCAGCGTTGGATTGGCATATCGACCAGTGGCAAATGACAGGTTCAATGCGTTGTTCCGTTACACGAAACAGTCGAATGAACCGACGTTCTTCCAGAGCCAGAGTAATGACTCCTTCACGGAAACGGACGTCTTGTCTGCGGATTGGTCGTATCAGATCACACCTAAGTTCGAGTGGGTCGGCAAACAGGCCATCAAGTTCAGCGAGGAGACGACGTCTGGGTTGCCGACCGTGGAAAACGATACCTTGCTCACGATTCAGCGCTTTAATTACAACTTCTACAGGAAGTTCGAGCTCGGGGCGGAATATCGCATACGGTCGCAGACGCTCGCCGATGACCGCGAACAGGGTTGGTTGGTCGAGTTCATGTGGCGGCCGATCAAGCATCTGCGCCTCGGTGTTGGTTATAACTTCACCGATTTCTCGGACGATGAGTTTTCTGAAAACGACTTTTCAGTAAAGGGCCTATTCTTCAGGATTCAAGGCGCCTACTGATCGAACAGGGAGTATAGACATGGCAGTAGCGATCGAGAACGAGGCCTATCAAGCAGCGCCGCGCGACACGCGCATGCTGATGATGGAGCTAGCCATCGTCGTGCTGATCGTGCTGTTGTTCTTCTCCATCGTGCTGGGAATCATCAATTATTTTTTCCCGGCTGGTCTGAGCATTAAAGATCTGACGAGCTCGCTCAGGGAATCTGTTTCATCGACACAATCGCGCGAGTTAGCGATCGCGCAGGGCGGGCAGGAGGCCGGCGCGTCTGCACCCATCAGCGCCAAGGTGAGCTACATCGATAATAAGGTTAACGTAAAGCTGGCTAATGATATTGCCTGGGCCAGCGCAAGCCAAGGAATGTCGCTGTACCACCGTGACGCCATTCAAACATACGAGCGCTCCCGGGCTTTAGTCGAGTTCGACGCCGAGAGCTATCTCGAGATCGGCCAGAACTCACTAGTCGTGTTCCAAAGCATGGAGCCTGATCTTTTCCTGCGCAAGGCCCGGACTTTCCGCGTCATGGTGGAGGGCGATCTTAGAGGGAGATTGTCCCGCTCAGCAGCGGGGTCCGCCAATCTGGAAGTAGCCCTGCCCGGAAGCAATCTACACATGACGCCGGGCGGGGGGCAAGCCGAAGAAGTCGAGTTCCGACTGACCGTCAACCCTGACAAATCTTCGACCCTGTCTGTGCACCAAGGTAACGCCCAACTGCTGGTTGGAGGCGAGAGCGTATTGCTGGAAGGCAATCATGGTTTGACCATTGGTGCGGACGGTCGACCACAGTCTATCGTACCGCTGCCATCTCCACCGCAACCCAAGCTACCTGCCGAAGGGCGTGCTGCCCTATATCGAGACGTACCGCCGCGCTTGACGTTCGCGTGGAAACCTACGGAGGCAGCGGAAGCCTACCGCCTAACAATCGCCCGCGACCCCACCTTCCGCCAGCTCGTCGTTGATGAGCAACTTAACGGTACAAACTTCCGGCACGGGAATCTGAAAGCGGGTGCTTATTACTGGCGCGTACAGTCGATCAAAGGAACCGCCGAAGGCACGCCGAGCGAAGCTCGGGCGCTGCAAGTCGTCCAGGACCACACGCCGCCGGTGCTCAGTGTAGAGAAACTTCCCAAGGTTGTGCGCCGACCCACGATCACGCTTCGCGGTAAAACCGAGCCGGGTGCAAAAATTTATGTCGAAGGCAAGCCAGTGGCAGTCGATGAGGACGGTGGTTTCCGACACCGGCTTCACGTAAAGCCTGGCGCGAGTCTAATCGTAGTGGAGGCCGTGGACGCTGCCGGTAACGTTAGCTACTCGACGAACCTGATCAATGGAAAATATGGAGAATGAGGATTGAGTGCGATGGCCAGCAGATTTCGCTTTCCAATCCGTTTGAAGATCCTGGTCACCCTGCTTTCGGTGATCACGTTGGTGGTAAGCCTGATCATCATGACCATGGCAAACCTCTTCAACACGGACAAGACAACATACATTCGTGACCTCACATCGGTTACAGCCGTGAGCGTCGCCGAGGAGGCGGACTCGCTCGTTCGCAGCTACCATGAGCGCCTAGGAGCTTTCGCCGCACTCGTACATGATCCTCAGCTCTCAGCCAAGCGCAAGGCAAGCATGGTAGAAAAGCTGTTCAGCAACTTTCAGGACTTTGTCGCCATAAGCATCCGCGAAGAAGGTAGTGAACCCGTTATCATTTACGATGCCAAAACCCTTAACAACGCCGGGATGGGCAAAAACGACATCAGCGGTTTTCTCGAGCAGCGCTCATTAACTCCCCAGCAGATCGAGTCCGTGCCGTTGTACACGGCAAATGCCACACTGAGCAAAGAGCTGCCTATGCTGCTTGTCGCTACCACGGTCGCCCCCGAGAGTGGCGGCTCAGCCGCGATTATCGCCGGACTCGTTCGTCTGGATTCGCTCTTGCGTCTGGCGACGCGGCCCTCGCCCCACCAGGTCTTCATCGTCGATTCCAGCGGGGTGCTGCTGGTCCACAGTGATCTCGAGCGTGTTGCCGCTCGGGCCATGGCGGACTGGATTCCTGAGCGTGCGGGCCTGGGGCAACAGCAACGTCTTTTAGGGACTACAATAGAATATGAATACGAGGGCCAACCGACCATCGGCGGGTTCGCGCGGGCCGAGGGCAGTGGATTGATGGCAGGCGCGCAAATCCCCAAGGCGGCTGCCTATCTGACGGCACGCACGCTCTTGAAGAACCTGGTTGTGTTGTCCCTAGGATTGCTAGTGGCGACGGCGCTTATCAGTATATTTTTGGCGCATCGATTGACTCGGCCTCTGGAACGACTGACGGAGGCCGCACGACAGGTCGGGCAGGGTGATTTCAACATAGCCGTTGCGAACACTTCGAAGGATGAGATCGGCGTGTTGTCCGGGTCGTTCAATCAGATGGCGCAAGAGCTGCGCCATCGGCTCGAGGAACTTCGCCGGGCGCAGGCCGCCTTGGTACAGTCAGAAAAAATGTCGGCATTTGGACAACTCAGTGCAGGTATCGCTCACG
>CAYGAS010000233.1:0-2437 GCA_964347935.1 uncultured Nitrospiraceae bacterium
CAAGGACTATTTGGATGCGGTAGAGCAAGACGTGGTCAACAACGTGAGGGATTTTCGGGCACGGGAAGAGGCGACCGCCACGCCACTGGCGCTCGCCTTGCAGGGGGCACCGTCGTTCACGCGTTACCAGGTCAATCTGTTGGTGGATCACAGCGAGGCACAGGGCGCGCCGATCATCTACGAGGACAATCCCTCGTTTCCCAATCTAGTCGGGCGTGTTGAGCACGTCGCCCAGTTCGGGGCGTTGACGACGGATTTTACCTTAATCCGGGCAGGGGCGTTGCACCGGGCGAACGGCGGCTACCTGATGCTCGACATGCTCAAGGTTCTCATGCAGCCGTACGCATGGGAGGGGCTTAAGCGGATCTTGCGCGCACAAAAGATTACCATCGAATCGCTTGGTCAGATGCTGGGTGTATTAAGTACCGTTTCGATCGAGCCGGCGCCCATACCGTTGGATGTGAAAGTCGTGCTGATGGGCGAGCGCCTGCTGTACTATCTGTTATGCGCTTACGATCCCGACTTTTGCGAGCTGTTCAAAGTTGCTGCCGACTTCGACGATCGCATCGAACGCAACGCGGAGAACAGCCAACTGTACGCGCGCCTCATCGGCACGCTGGCAAAGAAAGAAGAGCTGCGCCCGTTCGATCGTGGTGCCGTGGCACGCATTATTGACGAGAGCGCGCGACTCGCGCAGGATTCGGAAAGGCTGTCCTCGCATATGCAAAGCATCGCGGACTTGCTGCGCGAGGCCGACCATTGGGCGGGCGAGGCAGGGCACAAGGCCGTAAAAACGGTTGATGTGCAGAAAGCCATTGACGGTCAGATCCGGCGCCTTGATCGGGTACGTGAGCGTCTTTATGAGGCAATCGACCGCGGCACGGTCCTGATCGATACCGCCGGGGTGCAGACGGGGCAGGTAAACGGACTATCGGTGCTGCGCCTGGGTGATTTCAGCTTTGGCCAGCCCTCGCGCATCACGGCGACGGCTCGACTGGGCCGGGGCGAGGTGGTCGATATCGAACGCGAGGTTGAGCTGGGCGGGGCAACCCACTCAAAAGGCGTGCTGATCCTTTCCAACTTTATGGCAGCACGCTACGCCCAGAACCAGCCGCTGTCTTTGTCGGCCAGTCTCGCCTTTGAGCAATCCTACGGCATGGTCGAGGGTGACAGTGCCTCTGTGGCCGAGCTGTGTGCGTTGCTTTCGGCGTTGGCCGAGGTTCCGATCAAGCAATCGCTCGCGGTCACGGGGTCCGTGAATCAGCATGGCCAGGTGCAGGCGATTGGTGGGGTCAACGAGAAGATCGAGGGCTTTTACGACGTTTGCAAGGCGAGAGGTCTCACCGGCGATCAGGGGGTACTCATACCGGCTGCGAATGTAAAACATCTGATGTTGCGTGAAAATGTCGTGGCGGCTGCCGATGCCGGCGAGTTCCATATCTACCCGGTCGAGACCATCGACGATGCCGTTTCGTTGCTGACTGGATTGCCAGCGGGCGCGCGCGATAAGCAGGGACGCTTTACCGAAGGCAGCGTCAATGGTCGGGTGCAACAGCGTCTGCACGCACTGTCGAAAATTCGGCAGGAGTTCGCCGAGACGGCAAAAGCAGAAAGAGGGAAGTCCCCGTGAAACGAAAGGAGGAGATCCGCCGGATAGTTGTGGCGCTGGACGCATCACCGCACAGTCGTGCCGCTTTGAAGGCGGCAGCCCAACTGGCTGCCGAGCTGCAGGCCGAGTTGCTCGGCATGTTCGTCGAGGACATCAATCTGCTGCGCTCGGCCGAGTTGCCGTGCGCACGCGAGGTCGCCTACGCCACGCGAAGCACGCGTTCCATGGATTCGCGCCGCTTGGAGCGTGCGCTACGGGCCCAGGCGGCAGAGCTGGAGCAGATGCTCGCCGTCATCGCGCAAGGCAGGAAAATACGTTGGACATTTCGCGTGGCCCGCGGGCGCGTGGCTACCGAGTTGCTGGCGGCGGCGCAGGAAGGGGACATGTTGGTGCTCGGCCGGATCGGTACGTCGGTGGTACAGCGGGCGCGGCTCGGGTCAACCGCTCAGACTGTGATTTCCACGGCACGCCACACAGTCGTGTTTCTCGAACACGGCGTCGAGTTGGGTACACCGGTCTTGGTGCTGTTCGACGGCAGCGAGATTGCGCTGCGGGCGTTGGCCACGGCAGCACGGCTGGCGCGCGGCGACAGCTTGAATCTCGTCGTGCTTGTCGCCGGTACCGACGCCGACACCTATCAGCGCCTGTTGCAACAGGCCACAAGCTGGCTCGCCGAACACGATCAGCATGCACGCATCCGCCCGGTGGCGACCGGTATCGCTAGCCTGGCCCAAGCCGTCAGGGAAGAGGGCGGGAAAACATTGGTGCTGGCGTCGGATCACACATTCGCCGAGCAGAAAACGCTGTGCGACCTGATGGAGCAGGTGC
>CAYGAS010000234.1:0-4272 GCA_964347935.1 uncultured Nitrospiraceae bacterium
CGTGCAGGGCGTGCAGATCGACACAAAGGGTGAGATCTTTAATACGACCCTGCTTATGCCCGCGGACAGTGGTCCGGCTCGACAAGATTGACCTGCAAGGCGCTTGGCGCCTGGCCTCCAACCAGTCTGTGATAAGGCCGTGATCTGATGACCCAATCGCCCTCCAGTCCGAGTCTCACAGCGCCCTCAGAGATACGCGAGATCAAATCACACAGCTTGATTTACGAGCTGCGCCAAGCCCTTGCACCGAGCCTATGCGCTGAAATGATCAGCCGCTTCGAGTCCAGCCAAGCGTCACAGTATCCAGGAGTCATGGGTCAAGAACAGAAAGAGGCGCGATCCATAAAGCGATCGACCGACCTCAGGATCAGCGGTGATACCGCTTGGAAGGACATTGATGAGGCCCTGTTTCGATCGCTCTCGCAGGCGCTAAACCTAATGGCGGGACTGCACCCTTACTTTGCTGCCAATGCATTTAAGGACATGGGCTATAACATGCAACGGACCCAAGCCGGCGAATACTATCACTGGCATGTCGATGGCGGTCCCGGGGCATTCAGCCAACGCCAGCTCGTGGCCATCTGGTATTTGAACGACGTCGAGGGCCCTGGCGGCGAGACAGAGTTTTTGCTGCAGGAGCTACGAGTCAAGCCCGAGACAGGAAAACTCATCTTGTTTCCGCCGTTTTGGACGCACGTCCATCGCGGCACTACCTTAGAGAAAGGCGTGAAGTATATTGCAACGACGTGGGTTTGCTTTGCGTAATCTAGTCGTCTTCGGAGGGCTGGCGTTCACGTTTTGTTTTCAGCAGTTCCACGGCTTCGCTGGGATCCTGCGCGAAAATGATTCGCACGAGTCGATTTTCACCTGCCGGCAACTCTACACGCATCGCGGTCGCCGCCTGCTTCGCTTGGCGATACCCATCGAACGCCTGAAGCAGCTCCGGCTCCTTGTCCGCGGTTATGCTGTAGAGGTAATAGGGCATATGGTGCTCTTCGCCCCTGCGGCACCCAGCCGGATCGGGTAGCCGGGCGCAGCTAAACAAACAAGCAGACGTCGGAATCGCCGGCAAACCCGAAAAACGTGGTTGCGCCGCCGTAGTCTATTCCGTCGATGAACTCATCGCGGCTGAGATCGAACAGGTCTACGGTCATTTGGCAACCGATGAGCTTGACGTCCGACTCGAGACAAAGGCTGCGTAACTCTTCAACAGTGGCGATGCCCTTGGCTTTCATCTTGCGCTTCATCATGAAGGTCATCATGCTTTCCATGCCCGGCAGAGCGGTGCCCAACACCGGAAACCACTTGTCCATCTTCATCGGCATCGGCATGCCCGGATTACCGAGGGCACTGACTTTCAGATCGAGTTTTTTCTTTAGGAGCTGCAACCCGTAAAAGGTGAAAAATACCTGCACCTCATAACCTAAGGCTGCCGCCGTGGATGAAAGGATAAAGGGCGGATACGCCCAATCAAGTGTACCCTTCGTCGCGATAATCGCGAGTTTCTTGTCCGCCATGACGCGATCTCCCGCAATCGCAAATAGTTGGTGGTTCGGTTCGTGTTCAGGCCTTCTTTATTAGAAACGAGAATTCACCATCGCCTTCATTGGACTCGAGCAGCTCGTTGCCCGTTTGCCTGGCAAATGCCTCGAAGTCCTTCACAGACCCTGGATCTGTCGCAACAATATGCAGTGTTTGACCGCTACTCATTTCGTTCAGCGCTTTCTTCGCCCGCAAAATCGGGAGCGGGCAGTTCAGTCCACGCGCATCGAGCTCTTTGTCCGCCATAAGACCGCCTCCTCGTCACAAGACCGCTGTACGATAGGTTGCCGCCGTCGGCACAGGATCGCAAGCCCGCGAGCCATTGCACGGATACCTGATCCCTTTCCGAGCGCACTCAATGCCTACCGCAATTATCGCGTTTACAATGCCATCTAGGGTAAGGGCCCGTCAACGGAAACATCGATGCCGCCCGGCGGCCAAACCGCCGAGCGCTTGGCGGCCCGGCGTACGGCATCGCGTGCCATGCAGATAAGCTGCCCGGGCTGCGACCGTCGCAGGGGAACTTGGTGGCCGGTTGGGACGTCGAAGTTTTGGGCTAGGCCGCCTAGAATACACGATCGATGCCCTGTTCAACCCGCAGAATGGTCCTCATGACCGCGCTCTTGCTGGTGGCACCGGCAAGCAACGCCAACCCGTCAAACCTGCCGAATCTGGGTGACGAATCTGGAATCGTGATCTCGCCAGTCGAAGAGCGCAAGATCGGCGAGCGCGTTTTTCGCCAGATTCGCGGTTCTCTGCGCTATGTAAGCGATCCGGAAGTCAGTCTGTACATTCAGGATCTCGGACAGAAACTCGTCGCCCACAGCGACTCGACGGACTCGCCTTTTACGTTCTTCATCCTGGAGGATCCCACGATCAACGCCTTTGCCATGCCAGGGGGATTTATCGGCATGCATACGGGCCTAATTATGGCCGCCCAGAGCGAATCAGAGGTCGCCGGCGTGCTCGCCCACGAAATTGCCCACATCACGCAGCGACACCTGCAACGCATGTTCGCCGAGAGCAAGCGGACATCCAAGAAGGTCCTACTTGGCATGCTGGCTGCATTAGCACTCGCGGCAGCCGGTGAGACGGCCGGTGCCGGCGCGGCCGCAGCCGTCGCCACGGCCGGCGGGATCCAACAGCAGTTGAATTTCTCGCGCGCGAATGAGGAGGAAGCGGACCGCGTAGGCATTGAGATCCTGGCGAGCACCGGTTTAGACCCCCAGGGCGTGCCCGCGTTCTTCGAACGTATGCAGACCTGGGGGCGTCTCAACGAAACCAACCTGCCAGAGTTTCTGAGGACCCACCCAGTCACAAGCAACCGTATCGCCGACTCCCGCGATCGCGCACAACGTTATCCTTATAGACAAGTTCCGGATACCATTGAATTCTATCGGGTCCGCGCTAAGCTACGGGCGCAGGCATCCAGCGATCCGAATCGCATAGTCAATGCCTTCAAAGACAATCTCACCCACGGTAAGTACCGCAATCTGGAGGCCGAACGCTACGGTTATGCATGGGCACTCCTGCGGGTCGGCGGCTACGAGGAGGCGCGCGACCAAGCGACGATACTTCTCAAAGGCTACCCAAACACCGTTTATTATTGGATTCTTCGGGCCGAGGTGGAACTGCAGGCCCGTCAGTACGACGCTGCGCTGCAGCGGTACGCCGAAGCGGAGCAACGGTTTCCACGCGACCAAATATTGGCACGCTATTATGCTGCTGCGTCGCTGAAGGCAGGAAAAGCACAACACGCTATGAAACTTATCAAGAAGGCCATGGGAACAAACAACGACCATGACCCCGCTCTGCAGAAAATGCTGGCAACGGCTGCCGGCGAGGCGGGTGATCTGTTTCAGGCGCATCAGGCGCTGGCAGCGTATTATTACGAAAGTGGGAATCCTGATGCGGCCATCCAGCAACTACAGATCGCCAAACGCCATACCGGCGGAAGCTTTTACCTTCAGGCAGGGGTGGATGCTCGTATCAAAGAGATACAACAGGAATTCGATGACGACGACAAAAAGAAATAGCAGTCGAGTTTGTAAATACCAAGCCAACGCGAACAGTCTGGATGACACGCCCATGAGAAAAATTGCCCGCTTTGCGTTTTGGGTCGTCACGACCGGTACGTTGCTGGGGATGACGACGCTGGCCGGTGCCGTCGGCGAGATGCCGGACGAGCAGACCTGCGCCAAGGCCACGAGCGCAGTCCTTGCCGGAGGCTGTATCGCCACAGACCGGCAAAAGGGAAACTGTATGGCCTGCCATCAGTTTAATGGCCTTGAGCGTACGCGCCTGCAAGCGGGCAATATCGGTCCCCCGCTGGTGGCGATAAAGGCGCGCCACCCAAACAAGAAGCTACTTCGCGAACAGGTCTGGGATGCAAGCAAGTTCAATCCAACCACGGTGATGCCGCCATTCGGCAGGCACCGTATCCTGACAGAAAAGGAGATCGACCTGGTCGTCGAATGGCTATATTCGCTATGATTGAGCAGCTTGCTGTTCCTGATCGTCGAGCCGCACCACGCCCGTGGTAAACAGCAACCGCAGAAGATTTCTTACCAGCACCCTGGCGGCCGGAACGGTCATTGCCGGCGGCACATACCTACGGTCCACCCCCTCGCTCGCTGCGGGCTGGCCGCAAGCGGCATTCGCCGCCAAAGCCGTGGACCAAGTGTTGGCCGCGCTATATGGACGGACCGATGCCATAGAGAATCCGGCCAT
>CAYGAS010000235.1:0-5917 GCA_964347935.1 uncultured Nitrospiraceae bacterium
TGTCTTGATGGACAAGCGTGCCTCGGGCGCGGTCGCGATTATGGAAATATCGCGCAACCCGGCGAGCGCCATGTTGAGGGTACGCGGAATCGGTGTGGCCGTAAGCGTGAGCACATCGACTTCGTGCCGCAGCTTTTTAAGGCGCTCTTTCTGACGCACGCCGAAGCGGTGTTCCTCGTCGATGATGATCAAGCCGAGGTTCTTGAATCGTACGTCGCCCTGCAGCAATCGGTGGGTGCCAATCACGAGATCGACGTTGCCATCGGCGAGCTCGGTCAGGATCTGCGCCTGGTGCGCTTTGCTGCGGAATCGGGAAAGCAGTTCAATTCGGACCGGCAGCTCGGCAAAGCGATCGCTGAAATTTTGATAGTGCTGTTGTGCCAGTAGCGTGGTCGGCACCAGCAACGCCACCTGTTTTTGGCCGTGAATAGCCAGAAAGACGGCGCGCATGGCCACCTCGGTCTTGCCAAAACCGACGTCGCCGCAAACCAGACGGTCCATCAGCTTGTAGGCCTCCATGTCGTTCAGAACCTCGTCGATCGCGCGCGCTTGGTCATGCGTTTCTTCAAATAGAAAGGAGGCAGCGAAGCTCAAATACTGCTCATCGCGCGGTGCGACGGCGTGGCCTTGTTGGGCCGCCCGCGCCGCGTAGATCTCGAGTAGCTCGGCGGCGGCATCGTAGGCCTTCTGGCGCGCGCGCCGCTTGGCCTTTTCCCAGGCGTCTGACCCGAGCCGGTGCAGCGGGGCGTGTTCCGGATCGGTGCCGGTGTAACGCGTAATCAGATGCAGCGCCACAACGGGAATGTAGAGCTTGTCACCGCCGGCATATTCCAGGGCCAGAAACTCGGTCGGCCCGTCACCGACGTCAAGAATCTGCAGGCCGAGATAGCGGCCGACGCCATGGTCCTCGTGCACCACCGGATCGCCGATCCGCAGCTCCGCGAGGTTCTTGATGATGGCTTCGGGGTCACGGGCGGTTACGCTCGCGCGCCGACGGCGCTGGGCCGCCCGTTCGCCGTAGAGCTGCGGTTCGGTAATGAGGGCAAGCGCTGGATCGGCCAGTAGCAGGCCCCGCTCGATCTCCGCGACGGTGAGCGCGAGGCGCGCCTCGCTCGCCAGAAAGGCCTCCCAATGTGCCACCTCCTGGGGGGCGAAGCCGTTGTCCTGCAGCAGGCCGCGCAAGGTCTCGCGTCGCCCGAGGGTCTCGGCCACGAGCAAGATGCGGCCCGGATAGCTTCGCAGGTAGTCGAGCAGTGCCCGGTAGGGCGCCTCGGACCTATAGTCGACCGCCAGTTCAGGAGGAGCCAGGGTGTCAAAGGCTCTCAGGGCCTGATTTTGACCTGTTACAGCACTAAAGTGACGTTCTTCGTCAGCTTTGAACGCTAACAGATGGATCCGTTGACGCTTTTCGATCTCCTGGCCGAGCAGGTCCTCGCTCAGAAAGAGCTCGCGTGGCTTCAGAATCGGCCGACTGCGGTCGTGACAGCGCTCCTGATAGCGTTCTTCGGCCTCAAGGCTAAAGGCACGGGCTAAATCGGCGAGATTGGCATCTATTATGCATACCCCTGTAGCGGGAAAGTAGTCAAAAAAGGTCGCGGTGTCGGAGAAGAACAGGGGCAAATAGTATTCGGCCCCGGCAGGGATGACCCCCCGGCTAACATCGCGATAAAGCGCCACCTTCTGGGGATCACCCTCGAAGCGTGCGCGAAAACTCTGGCGGAAAAACTGAACTGCATCCGGTGTCGTCGGGAATTCCCGTGCCGGTAGCAGCTGGATCGTCTCCAGCTTCCGCCCGGAGCGTTGGGTTTCGGGATTGAATTCTCGCAGCGACTCGATTTCGTCGCCGAAGAGCTCGATGCGATAGGGCACTAAGCTGCCCATGGGGAAAAGGTCGATGAGTCCGCCTCGCACCGCGAATTCACCAGGTTCCATCACTTGGGAGACGCTATGGTAGCCCGCCCGCACAAGCTGGGTACGGAGGTCCTCGATGTGCAGATGATCGCCGGTGCGCAGCTGCAGCGTGTAACCGGCGACGTAATGCAGCGGCGGCAGCCGGTGCATCAAGGTGGCCACAGAGGTCAGCACGACCCCCGCCCGCAGGCCGGGCAGCTGCGACAGCGTCAGCAGGCGCTGCGAAACAATGTCGGGATGAGGCGACAAGGCATCGTAAGGCAGGCATTCCCAATCGGGGAAGGCCAACACACTGATTTTGGGGCCTGGGGGCGCGTAGAACCGTATTTCGTCCTCCAGTCTTCGGACGGAGCGGGCATCAGCGGCAATGACCAGCAAAGGGCCTTGCCGCTCGGCTGCGGCGCGGGCGATTGCGAGGCCACGGCTGCTGCCGTACAGCCGGCTCCAGTACAGGGCCTCCCCGGGATGTGTGGGGAGGATAGGCTGAAGCGGAGAAATCCGTTTTTCTTTGTCGACAGGCGCGAGCTCTTGCAATGCTAGGGGATCCTTTGGGTGTGGCTCATTTTAACGGGTCCCTCGGCCGGACGGGCTTGTCAAGAAAAACCTTGCTTAAATACGGTGTTAGGACCATAATTTAAACCAGCACTGTACATTACAGCAATAACTATCTACCCCAAGATAACAAACCCGGAGTACAGTAGAAGATGAGAAAACGGCAGTCTAACTTCAAAGTCGGTGACACTGTCTTTTATCCGTCCGCAGGTGTCGGCATTATCGAGGCGGTCGAAGACATATACATGGGCGGTAACTGCGACCGTTGCTTTGTGATACGTATCGCCGAGACGCAAATGACGGTCAAGGTGCCCCACGCCAATGTGATGAGGAGCGGCCTGCGCCCATTGCTGAGCACTCGCAAAATCAAAGAGTTGTACCGTATCCTGGCTGCTAAGGGCAGCCGGCGCGTCACAGGCGGGAACTGGACCGATCGGTGCCGCGAGCTCGAGCGCAAGATCAATTCGGGTTCCTGCCTCGAGCTTGGGGAAGTCGTGCGCGACCTTATGCGCTGGAAGAAGCAGACAGGCCTGTCGTTCGAGGAATCCATGCTTCTCAAGACCGCATGTAACTTTCTGGCCAACGAGGTGGCCGCCGTCCAAGGGATTGCGCCGGACGCGGCGATCGACCGTATTCGCAGCCACGTCGAGACCCGTGCCGCCTGAAGAACCGCAACGCTAATCTAGCCACAGAGCATTGACTCATGCCTCCCGGATCTGGGCCGTTGTTCCGGCAGCGGGTGCCGGATCCCGGATGCGTGCTTCGCGTCCCAAGCAATACCTGCGGCTGCTGGGCCGACCCGTCATTTTACATACGCTCGAACGCCTGAGCCGCCATCCCAAGGTAGCCGGCATTCTGGTCGGCGTGTCCCACGACGATACCTATTGGACAACGCTCACCGCTGATTTAGCCGGGTTCCCAAAAGCGATCCAGACCTACGAAGGTGGCGCCGAGCGGGCGGATACGGTGCTCAACGGTCTGAAGGCGCTCGAGGCGCAAGCGGCTGAGGGCGACTGGGTGCTGGTGCATGACGCCGCGCGACCTTGTTTGCGCCCGGCAGACGTCGATCGGCTGATTGCCGAGGTCCTCGGCTATCCGGACGGCGGCCTGTTGGCGGTAGCGGTATCCGATACCGTGAAGCGCACCGACGCCGCCGGCGCGGTGATAGAGACCGTCTCGCGCACGAATCTCTGGCGCGCGCTCACGCCTCAGCTCTTCCCACAGTCGAGGCTCGAATCGGCGCTTGAACAAGCGGCCGCCGACGGCATCGTCGTGACCGACGAGGCGGCGGCCATCGAGCATGTGGGCGGACGTCCGCGCATCGTGGCTGGACATGCCGACAACATCAAGATTACGCTTGCCGAAGATCTGGCTTTGGCAGAGCTTTACCTCAAGCAGCAGGAACGCGAATAGGGATGATGCGTATTGGGCAGGGCTACGACGTGCATCCCTTCGCGGAGGGCCGCCGGCTTGTGCTCGGCGGCGTGCCCGTGGACCATCCTCACGGCCTCAAAGGGCATTCTGACGCCGATGTATTGATCCACGCGATTTGCGACGCCTGTCTCGGAGCGGCCGGGCTCGGCGACCTCGGGCGTCACTTCCCCGACACCGATGCCCAATACAAGGGCATAGACAGCCGCGAGCTGCTCAAGGGCGTGCGGGAGCGCATCCGGGATCATGGCTGGCGCGTCGCGAATGTGGACAGCACCATCGTGGCGCAGGCTCCCCGCTTGGCGCCTTACCTGTCGGCGATGCGCGATAACATTGCCACGGATCTCGGCATCGATGCCGGCGGCGTGAACATCAAGGCGACCAGTCCTGAAAAACTCGGTTTCCTCGGCCGCGAGGAAGGCATCGCCGCCTACGCCATCGTGTTGTTGGAAAGCGCCTCTTAAAGACCGCCGGTACTCACTGCCCGCTTTCAAGCACCGGGCTACGAAGCGCCACAGGCAGCGTACTTCTAAAGTCATTTATTTAAGAAGCCGGGTTTTTGATTTCTGTCAAGGACAATCAGGCTCCGTTGGCGCCTAATCGCGCCAAAATTGGCCAAGCGTATGCACATCCTGCTTGTAATTTCAGGGCTAAGGGGATAGTCATGAGGGCACCATCTTTTGCGATTGCGACCGCGATTTTTCTCGTTGGGTTGGGCATGAACTCACTGACCTTTGGTCAAGACGAAGACAAAGGTGGCTTTTTCGGTGTCAGTATCGGCCAGGTCGAGGTCGATGTTAGTACGAGCGATTTCGACGACGGCTCGCTCATTTCCCGAGATGTAGATGATACAGACACGGTCTGGAAGCTTTTTGGCGGTTACCGCTTCAACAAGAATCTTGCCATTGAAGGAGGTTTCGCTGACGGTGGCGAAATTAAGTTTGACGGCGTCTCCGCAGGTGGATTTCTATGGGCGCCGGGGCCGGTGAGTGCCACTGTTGAGACTGAAAGCATATATGTGGCAGTTGTGGGCGTCATTCCGTTCAAGAAATGGGCGCTTTTTGGCAAGCTCGGCTTTCATCGTTGGGAAGCCGACTCGTCTGTGACCAACACTATCATCGGTGCCTTTTCATTTGACGACGATGGCACAGATCCGATGTACGGAATTGGCGTCGAGTGGCGACCGACAGAGAGACTCGGCGTACGCTTCGAATACGAAGTATTCACTGAGGTCCTGGACGAGGACGACGCCGCGACCTCGGTCGGCTTCGTATATAAGATGCGCTAGTGGCGCGGTGCCAAAGCGGACAGGTGAAGCAAGCCGTTATAATTTTTCATGAATGCGGCTCTTCGCCGCTTTCCTATTGCAGTACATCTGGCCAGTTTTTGTCGGCCTTACCGATATTGCCGGGGATGTCCTGCGACCACTGCTCTTGCACGCCGAGGCTGTAGTTAAGGTACAGCTTCCCGCCGACGATGCGCCAGGCATCGGGATCCGTAGACGCCGTGTAGCCGTTGGCGACGGCCCAGGCGCAGTAGCCGCCGTACTGCGGTGCGTATTTATTGGGATCGGCCTCGAAGCGATCGCGATTTTCGGCGCTCGCGAAATACCAGCGCGCGCCGTTCCATTCAACGACGTAGTCCTTGTTTCCCCTGACGGGCTTGCTCTCTGTGAAGTAAGCCACCGCATCGTAGCCGCGAATCGCGCCCGCACGGGTCTCGAACACGGGTGGTTTGGCAAAAGCGACGGGGCTCAACAATAGCAGGGCGAAAAACATCGGCATCATTTTGCGCATCGCTGGCGATCTCCTGGTGTGGTCGGCACGGTCCGTTAAATTCGTTCGTCGAAGCCCGGTGAAGTTCCGCAGTGTGCGTCTGCGCATGCCAAGGCCGGCGAAGGAGCCCCGATTTTCTTGTTAACATAGCCGTTTCGCTAAGACCTTCGCCATGCCTGCGACCAAGAAAACCAAGCATCGCCGTGAGCCACGAGCTTGAGCACCTGTGCCGCTACATCACGCGCCCG
>CAYGAS010000236.1:0-18266 GCA_964347935.1 uncultured Nitrospiraceae bacterium
GAGCCAACCGCTTAAAGAAACCTGCGCCCGTCTGCAAGAACGCGGTGTGCGCATATCGCTATTCATCGATGCCGATCCGCGTCAGGTCGCCGCCGCCGCCAAAACCGGTGCTGCCATGATCGAGCTTCATACCGGCCGTTTCGCCGACGCTGTCGACCAGCAAGCACGATACAAGGAGTTGGAACGGGTTAGACAGGCCACCCGGCAAGGTCTGGATCAAGGCCTGCAGGTCAACGCCGGCCATGGTTTGAATTATCAGAACGTGCAGGCGATTGCCGCCATTGCAGGTATTACCGAGCTTAACATTGGTCACGCGATTATCGCGCGCGCCGTGTTTGTCGGTTTGGAGGTAGCCGTGAGAGAGATGAAGCGACTCATGGTAGAGGCGAGGTGCGAGTGATTTTCGGTATCGGTACCGATATCGTGCGTGTTGCGCGTATGCAGCAAAATATCGAGCGCTTTGGTGATCGCTTTGCGCAGCGCATCCTTACCGATCAGGAGCTAGCGGATTACCACAAGCAGCAGAAACGCGCGCACTTTCTTGCACGTCGTTTCGCTGCTAAGGAAGCGGCAGCCAAAGCCATGGGGCTCGGAATCGCTCGCGGGCTGGCTTTCCGACAGATCGGCGTAGTCCATGATGAAAAGGGTAAGCCATTGCTGGAGTTTAACGGCTTCGCCTCCGATTTCCTCGAAAGCCACGGCATTACCGAATGCCACATCAGTTTGGCCGATGAGGACGAGCACGCCGTTGCCGTCGTTACACTCGCAATCTCTTGAGCAGAAGATGCGATTCGCTCAGGCGCTACGTGTATGCGCGCCGACCTCTTGCCGGCTCGGGATAGGCCGCACGTTTTGTGCTAGCAGCGCTTCAAACTCACGCGCAGGCAAAGGTTTACTGATCAAGTTGCCCTGGAATTCGTTGCACCGGTGTCCACGTAACAATTCTAGCTGTTCTTCCGTTTCTACCCCTTCGGCGATCACCTCGAGGTCCAGGCTGTGGCCGAGTGCAGTAATCGTGCCGACAATCGCTGAGTCATAGGTATCGGTGGTAATGTCACGTACAAAGTAGCGATCTATCTTCAATGCGTCGATCGGGAAGCGTTTGAGATACGAAAAGGAAGAGTAACCCTTACCAAAGTCATCAATGGCAAGGTAAAGGCCCATCGTCTTCAGCTCGTGAAGTGTCTTAAGCGTAGCGTCAACGTCCTCCATGACGATCCCTTCGGTGATTTCGAGCGCCAAGCCATCGGCGGCCAGACAGCTCTCTGCCAGGATGGCAGCAATCTTGGAGACCAAGTTTTGGTCTAGGAATTGGCGCGCTGAGAGGTTTACGGAAATACGTATCGCGGGATAGCCTGCTTCGCGCCAGGTCTTATTCTGGGCGCAGGCGGTGCGCAAGACCCACTCGCCGATAGGCACGATCAAACCGGTCTGCTCGGCGAGAGGGATAAAGGTATCCGGATAGACCAGCCCTTTTTCTGGGTGCCACCAGCGCAGCAACGCTTCTGCGCCGATGATGCGACCGCTCCCTATATCAACCAGCGGGTGATAATAGAGTTCAAGTTGCTCGTGTTCGAGTGCGTGCCGTAGGCTGTTTTCCAGGTCGAGACGTTCGATGGCCGCCGCGTTCAATTCCTTGGAGTAGAATTGATAATTGCCGCGTCCCTTGGCCTTGGCATGGTACATAGCCGAGTCAGCATTCTTCAGCAAGTCATCAAAGCTCCTTCCATCTCGCGGATACACCGCAATGCCGATGCTTGCGGTAGCGCTGACCTCGTGTCCGTAAAGCATAAACGGCTTGGCCACGTTAGCGAGTACCTTATCCGCAATGGCTGTTAAATTGCTTGTCACATCTTGAGCCGGGTTAAGATCTGGGATGATAAGCGTAAATTCGTCACCGCCTAAGCGAGCTATCGTGTCTACGCTGCGCACGCAATGAGTAAGACGATCGACCATTTCGTTAAGGAAAAGGTCACCGGCGGCGTGACCAAGTGAATCATTGATCGACTTGAAGCGGTCGAGATCGAGAAAGAGCACAGCAACCAAGGTACCGTTGCGTTCTGCGCGAACCAGTGCCTGCGGTAGACGATCTTTCAACAGCACGCGATTAGGCAGGTCGGTGAGAGCATCGTAATGCGCTTGATGATAAAGTTTTTCTTCCCAGCTGGCGTTCGACAAGGCGACAGCTACCCGGTCTGTTAGGCGACGCGCTTGGGTCAAATCCTCTTCACTGCAACCGGGGCGGTCTTTGAAACCCAAGGAAATCATTGCCGAAAGCACGTCATCTAAAAATATCGGCAGCACGAGATAGGATTGTGCGCCTTGTTTCGTTAGAGGCAGCAGATAATCAGGAATATGGTTTGCCGTGGTCAGGGTCAGAGAATTGGCGCT
Source organism: uncultured Nitrospiraceae bacterium (assembly GCA_964347935.1). Classification (GTDB taxonomy): domain Bacteria; phylum Pseudomonadota; class Gammaproteobacteria; order Acidiferrobacterales; family SPGG2; genus SZUA-472. Next base: position 2,392 of record CAYGAS010000236.1, read on the forward strand.
GTTTTGTAAGTCTTTGGCTTCCTCCCTTGTGAGCTCGGTGTCATAAGATAGGAGCTCACCACTAGAATTGACACCGAAAAATGTCCGCACGGCGTTGACAGGGTCGTTATGCACAAGTGTGACGCTGACGGTATCGCATAAGACGATGTCACGCATTCGCAAGAGAACGGTCTTCATAATATTCTTGGCATCAAGGGCTGATAATATCAGTCTGTCGATTTCAGCCATGGTCGAAAGCACGTTGAACTGTCGACCCAGGCGGAATGCCATGGTATTGAAGGAATCCGCAAGCTCTTCGAATTCATCGCCGCTGTCCACGGCTACACGACTGTCGAACTCGCGATTGGCGATTCGACGAGTGCCATCACGCAGGTTTTCCAAGGGCACTAAGCTGCGTCGGATCTGGCTAATGCTGAGTATCAGCACCAACAGAATGGACATGATGGTGACGGCGGGAAAGATTTTCTTAAAATCGGCAATGGCGGTCGAGACGTAAGATCGCGACTCGCCCACCACGACTGTCCACTTGGGCGTAAGATAGGTAGCTTCAAGAAATACTGGCCATATGCTTACTAAGTATTCCTCGTCTCCCCAGTCCAGCGATAATCTACCCGCCTGAGCGGGCACTGAGCGTGTCTGCATTCCTTTGACAAACGCATCCGGGACAGGTCTTGAACAATAAAGCGGTCGATCCGCAGGATCGAGTACACATACCTCTGTAGCCAGGGTTAATGTATATCGAACATCCCACAGATAGGCAGGATTGATCTCGCCGATAAGCATACCGTGCGCAGCGTTGGCCGGGTTGAGCGCGGTCAACATTAACACCCGCGATGCGGTACTGGCGTGATAGTCGGTGAGGAGCACCGACTTGCCAGCGGCAATATGGTCGCGCTGTGTATTAGTCAATCTAGGCGGCATCGAGCTCGTTCCAACGATGTTGACCAGTGTCGCGTCGTCGGCGAGTACAGCCACCGCGCTGAATCTCCGCTTCATGCCCGGACCGACAGCTGCCGCAATATTGCCACCGGTTGTGCGCGAATGACTGCGCAGATAAGCGCCAGTCATCTGTAGCTCGGCTTCCAACGCTAGCAAGCGCTCAAAAATGGCCATACCCACAGCCTTGCCCGCCTGGTGCAGATGCTTGTCGGTCTGTTGCTTGAAATGTCCTGTGACTTGCCTAAAGGACAATGCTGCCAAGGCGAAGATCGGTACCAGCGCCGAGACAATGAACAGAGTGAAGATCCGCCGCGCCACTTTGCTGCGCAGAAATGTCGCGTCAAATTTCATCGTCCACGCTAATAGTCGACGGCCAGTCCAATGAACGCACCGTTGTTGGCACGGATGATATCGTCGCGGCTGACCGCCGCAGTCAGTGGCGCCTTACTGCTGCCGTCCTTACCGTTGCTGTAGAGGTCATAATCAGAATTGAGCGGCACCAGAAAACGGTCCTTGCGTAGTTGTCCTTTGCCTTGCAGATCGGCGCCAGCAATCCTCAGGTATTGGTAAGTCTTACCCCACGGGTCAAGAAGGCCGCCGGCGCCCATGTCGTCCAACGAGTCCGGCAACTGACCATTTTTTGCCTCGTAGCGCGCAATCGCGAGCTCAAGGCTGCGGATGTCGGTCTTCGCCTGGGCGATGTTGGCCTGGTTCACGTAGCTGGTGTAGGCTGGCACGGCAATCCCCACCAGCGTTCCCAGAAACGTCAGTACGATTAACCACTCGATTAGCGTAAAACCTGCGTTACGCCGCCACCGTGAGTAGGTACTGCCGAAGGTCAGTAAACCTGCTCCACTGCCCTGTGGCGCAAGGGAAAAGCCCGGCGGGCGCATCTATCCTAGTTTAGTCCATCCCTGACGCGGCGCTCGGGGCCCCAGCCTGCCGTTAGGCCTTTGAAAACACGCTAGTTTCGCCTCAGCAGCGGCTGGCGCTTCGCGGGGGCCGGCTGCCGTCCCGTGCGCACGACCGGCCCCGGCGAGCAGCGTTGTCAGCGGCGCCGGCGGTTGCGCAGGTGCAGCGCAGCGTCTAGTTTTTCTAGAGGCGAAGGCTATAAAGAGCCTAGCTTAAGTCGTTCATTTCCTTTTGTTTTCAGTGACCGCGCAAACAGCCAACGTGAGCCGGAACAACGCCCTTCCAGCGACATACCGTTTGGAGGAGTACGTTATCGAAAACGTGCTCGGTCACGGTGGTTTCGGCATCACTTACTTGGCGCGCGATACCAAGCTCAGTTCGCAAGTCGCCATCAAGGAGTATTTTCCGCAAGCGTTCGCCTTACGTAACCGCCAATCGACCATCGTGCCGACAACGGGCGGGGCGGAAAATTATCGCTGGGGTCTGCAAGAGTTCCTCAAAGAAGCACGGGCGCTAGCAAAGTTCAAGCATAACCACATCGTGCGTGTGCTGCGCTTCCTCGAGGCCAACGGCACAGCCTACATGGTGATGGAGTACGAGCAGGGTGAAAGTCTTGCGACCTATTTGAGTAAGACCGGGGGTTTCTTGAACGAGCCGGCACTACTCAGTATTTTCCTGCCGATTCTAGGGGGGCTACAGGCCGTCCACGATGCGGGATTGCTGCACCTGGATATCAAACCAGAAAATATCTACCTGCGCACTAATGGTCAGCCGATGCTGATCGATTTCGGCTCCGCGCGTCAGACTAAAGGCAAATCGGAGCAAGAACAAAAGATTGCCCTTACACCCGGCTATGCCGCTATCGAGCATTATCCGAACCACGGCAAGAAAGGGCCCTGGACCGATGTCTACTCGATCGGCGCAACGCTCTATCGCTGCATCACCGGAACAGAGCCTGTAGCGGCGATGGAACGCTACCAAAGCATGCGCGAACGACGGCTTGACCCACTGCGTGCGGCCGGATCATTCGACCGCCCTCATTACGCTGCGCATATCCGTAACTGCGTCGATTGGGCCCTAAAACTTTCGCCGCGGGACCGGCCACATACGGCCTTCGCGTTGCAACGTGGTTTGATGGGCCATGGTATGAGCAACGAAGTGCCTACGCCACAGTCTACTGTCAACTTCCGTTCAGGATTTATCGGCATACCCAAGGTACTTACCCTGGAAGAGGAACAAAAGACCAAACGTGGTTTAATCGAAAAAGCGCTCATCGGGTCGGTCGTCATCGCGGCCATAAGCATCTTCCCGGTTAAAGTGCTGCTGCAAAACGAATCGATCAGCACCACCGATCTGTTTGGTGTGGTCGACTCAGTCAAGGCGTCCGTTGCACGAAGTCTGGGGCTTTCCAAAACCGAGCCCGTACCGCCGATCCCACGTAAGTCGGCAGCGAAAAACAAGAAGCCTGGCTCGCCAAAGCCGATCCCTTCGTTCAACACCTCAAAGGTTTTGGCGCATACGCTGATTGGCCACGCTGAACGTGTTGAATCAACGGCGTTTTTGTTGAAGGGCAGGTTGTTGGCCTCGGCCTCGGCAGATGGTGCGGTAAAGGTCTGGAACGTCGAGGCTGGCACGCTCACGCATGCGTTTGATGCTAGCAATAACGCGATCGGCGTATTGGCGGTCTCGCCTGATGAGCGGTGGTTGGCGCTTGCAGGAAATGACAACAAGATCACGCTCTGGGATGCAAACGCTGGGCGTACCGCGAATGAGCTCAACGGGCACACGGGCAGCATTAGACAAATGGCCTTTTCGCCCAACGGCCGTATTCTAGCCTCGGTGAGTCGAGACCAATCGGTGATACTTTGGGACATGGATAGCGGCCAGCCGATACACCATTTGAGTGGCTACGAGCACGAGATTTTGGCCTTAGCCTTTGCGCCAAATGGACGACGCATTGCCACGAGCGATTCCGAGGGCGAGATCAAATACTGGGAGATAAGGACGGGCAAGCTCGCTGGTTATTTCCAAGCTCACGACGATCGTATTACGGCATTGGCATTCTCGCCTGACGGGAAATGGTTAGCCTCGGGCGGCGCGGACAGTTTCCTCAAGCTCTGGGATACCGGGCTCGAACGTGATGATCATGTTCTTACAGGCGTGCCATATGCGGTGCAGGCCTTAGCGTTCACGCCCGACAGCGAGTGGCTCGTCGCTGCTGGCACCAGTGATGCGATTAGGATCTGGAACGTCAAGTCCGGTGAAGTCGTGCATCAGCTCTACGGGCGCAATAACAATATATACACACTCGCGCTCTCGGCAGACGGGAGTTTGCTCGCGGCAGGAGGGGAAAGCCAGGTTGTCCAGATCTGGCGTTAACACGCATCCACATGGGCGAGCTCGAGGAACGCGCTAGTACGTCTGTTTGATACAGTGGGATTTAGTCGGCCCACTTCAGGAACGCTTGTCGCATAGCGCCGACCGTGACTTTCGCAGGCGGCAAACATTGTGATGGTGCTCCCAGTGAGTTAGCGAAACCCACTAATTAGCGGCTGCAGTAGACCGATACGCACTCTTCGGCCGGCTGATCGGGTGACTCCCATTGACAGAGTTAAGCGTAGGTGCGACTGACCCAACCCGCATGCGGTTGCGGGCGGGCGTGCATGGAGCTTCAGTTGATGGAAAAGCAAACAAAACGGGGCCGACTGGCCCCGAAGTTTCTTTTAGGAGGAGGAATCGAAATTCTCAAAACGGCCGCAAGCGGCAAAGTTCGGAAAAACCTACAGCCTGATTTTGGCTTAGCCAAGGGATGGGTCCTAGTGGGGAAACCCAGTATATTTGCGTCGATCAGGCCCTTTTCTTTTTTATCCAGATGTGGCCATCGCTGCATCCCTTGAGGCACGGATGCAAATGGCTCCCCGGGACGGATTCGAACCGCCGACAGGGTGGTTAACAGCCACCTGCTCTACCGACTGAGCTACCGGGGAATCGTCGGAATTGCGGCTCAGTATACCATGTCATGGCTCGGTCTATCCCCGAGACCGTCGGCCCGTCAGCCGTATGAGCGGACGTGTGACGCCAGAGAAGCGCCGGGCGCGGATAGCGTATTCCTTGCCGAGGATCAGTTGCTTATGTGGGATCAAGGCTCGCGGTGGCCGGTCAGTGGGTCGAGGGTCGGGGTCAGGTCGCTTGCTGCGGCAGGACCACGGGCTGAGCGGCTACGATTGGCGAGCGGGACTTGCTAAAGTTAGCGTCAAAGAATCCTTGCGAAGGGGAACGCGATGGATTTTTTTGAGCTCTTGGCTGTGGCGAAGTGGTTGCTCGAGCGTCATGGGCGTATGGCCTATCGCACCCTCAAGCGGGAGCTTCGGCTCGACGACGAGACGTTCGAGAATCTTCGCCACGAACTGATAGCAGGCGAGCGGGTCGCTGCGGATGATGATGGCAAAGCGCTCGTTTGGATCGGTACTGCCGAGCCACAAAGGGCCGAGAGCGCTCCGCGCAGCGAAGCCCTGTCCGCACCCGCTTCTGCATCTACTACCTTCGACAGGTCTGTCGCTCCGGCCGGCAAACTGCGAGCCGATGCGCACGCGGAAACCCGCGCCGACATAGCCGCAGAAACACGATCGCCGTTTGCCCCGCCCGCGGACGCTGAGCGCCGCCAACTGACCGTGATGTTCTGCGACTTGGTAGGCTCGACCGCCCTGTCCGCGAAGCTCGACGCGGAGGACCTTCGCGAGGTGATCACCGCGTTTCAGGATCAGTGCCGAGCGGCCATCGAGCACTATGCGGGCTTCATCGCGCGTTACATGGGTGACGGAATGCTCGTGTACTTTGGCTATCCGCAGGCCCATGAAGACGACGCCGAGCGAGCAGCCAGGGCAGGACTCGACATCGTACGGTCCATGGCCGAGCTCAACATCGAGTTTGGCAGACGACACGAAATCATGCTGGCCGTGCGAGTAGGCGTTGCAACCGGTCCGGTCGTCGTGGGCGACATCGTTGGCAAAGGGGCCGCTGAAGAGGCAGCGGTAGTCGGGGAAACGCCGAACCTGGCGGCACGTCTGCAAGGGCTGGCTGAGCCTAATCAAGTGGTGGTGAGTGTAGTGACCCATCAGCTGCTTGGCGCGTCGTTCGAGTGCGACGACTTAGGTAGCCACGATCTCAAAGGAATCGCGCACCCTGTTCCAGTCTGGCGGGTAGTCTCAGAGCGCGACATTGATAGTCGCTTGGCGGCGAAGCGCGGCGGCGGCGGTTTGCCGCTCGTTGGCCGCCAAGAGGAGCTTGGGCTTTTGCTACGATCGTGGGAGGCAAGCAAAGAGGGACATGGCCAAGTGGTGTTGGTTCAGGGCGAGGCGGGCATTGGCAAGTCGCGGCTGCTTGAGGCATTGCGTGAGCACATATCGGCGGAGAAGTATCTTTGGGTCGCACATCGTTGTTCGCCGTATCACGCTAACAGCACTCTGTATCCGGTGATCGAGCACCTGAAGAGGGTGCTGGATTGGAGAGCCGACGACGTTGCAGCGCAGAAGCTCAGGAAGCTTGAAGCGGCGCTCGGCGATCAGAGTCTGCCGCTTGAGGAGGCGGTGCCGCTATATGCCGATCTGATGTCGCTGCCGCTGCCGACGGGACGCTACGCCTTTTTAGATCTTAACCCCAAACAGAAAAGGGAGGCGACGCTCGATGCCGTCGCGGGGTGGCTGTTGGAGATGGCGGAGCAAAGGCCCGTGCTTAACGTGTGGGAGGATCTGCACTGGGCGGATCCGACGACGCTCGAGCTGTTGGGGCTTTACCTCGAGCAATCACCCACTGTGCCCATACTCAATGTACTCACTTATCGCCCAGAGTTTCATCCCCCTTGGTCGATGCGATCTCACATGACGCCGATTACTCTCAATCGGCTAGAGCGATTGGAGGCGGAAGCATTAATACGTCATCAAGCTGGCGGCAAGGCGGTACCGCAAATCGTGCTCGAACACATTGTGGAGAAGGCCGATGGTGTACCGCTTTATTTGGAGGAGCTGACGAAGACGATCCTCAAATCAGAAAGTTTGACGGAGCAGGCAAACGAGTATGTATTGAAGGGCTCGCTGGCAGAGATGCAAATCCCAAGTACTCTGCAGGACTCGCTCATGGCCCGCTTGGACCGTGCACCGACAATGCGTGAAGTCGCACAGGTGGGAGCAGTGCTTGGGCGTGAATTTGCCTACGAGATTCTGAACGCCGTTGTCGGGCTCGGGGAGCCGCAGCTCAAGATCGGACTCGGGCAGTTGGTCGAGAACGAGCTCCTCTACCAACGAGGGCGGCCCCCGCGATCGAAATACATCTTCAAACATGCGCTCATTCAGGATGCCGCCTACCAGTCATTATTGAAGCGCACGCGCCAGCAATATCACTTGCAGGTAGGGCGGCTGTTGGAGGCGCGGTTTCCGGAGACGGTCGAAGCGCATCCGGAACTTCTGGCGCATCACTATACGGAAGGCGGCGCGGCAAAAGAGGCGGTCACCGCGTGGCATAAAGCCGGTGAGCTCGCCAGCTCTCGCGGCGCGAATCAGGAAGCCGTGACCCATCTAAGCAACGGATTGGCCGTTGCTAACGATCTCGCGGACCCGCAGGAACGGGCTCGGTACGAGCTCAAGCTGCAACTCTCCTTGGGCGGGGTGTACCTGCAGATGAAGGGGCACATGGCATCCGAAGTGGAGGCTGCGTTCGCTCGGGCGCGCGAGCTCTGCGAGCAGATTGGTCATGCCCCAGAGTTCCTGCCCATACTCTTTGGCCTTTGGCGCACATACGTGGTTCAGATGGAGGAGAGTGAAAAGCACAAGGAAGTCAGCGCGCAGTTGCTTCGGCATGCGAAGGATGAATCCGACCCGGTTCCTCATGTTGTCGCTCACTATGCGGCCGGCTTCACGAGCCTTGTCATCGCCCAGTTTTCAGCGGCCGCTGATCACCTACAGGAAGGCATAAGGCACTATAAGTCTGTCGACCGTGACACCGCCGAGGTCTATCGTTTCGGACAAGATCCCGGCGCCGCTTGCCGCTGTTACCTGGCGATGGTCGACTGGGTGATGGGCTATCCGGACCGGGCGTGCAGGCACGCAGCGGAGGGCTTGGCGCTCGCGAAGCGACTCGACGATCCGTTCAGTCTGGCGTTTGCGCTGGCCTTTGCCTCTTGGGTCGACCAGCTGCGCGACGACCGCAAGGCTATCTTGCAGAAGACACAAGAGGCGATTCGCTTGGCGACGGAAAAAGGATTTCCATACTGGTTGAGCATCGCAAAGGTCATGGAAGGATGGGCGCAGTCGGCTACCAACCCCGTGCAGGCGACGATCCAAGGGCTGCGGGATCGCGTCGCAAGCCATTGTGCCCTCGGCACGAACTTGTTCATGCCTACATTTCTGGCCTTGGTCGGAGACGTAGCGCTAAGAGCAAACCAAATCGAGGAATGCGGTACTGTTTTGGATGAGGCAGAAGCGTTTCTCAAGCGCACAGGTGAACGATGGTGGGAAAGCGAAATCCACCGCCTGCAAGGCGAGCTTCTGCTGGCGCGGGGCGCCAACTACGCAGAAGCCGAAGGGCGCTTTCAAAAGGCACTCGCTCTCGCTCGGAAACGAGGCGCAAAGTCCTTCGAACTTCGAACGGCGATGAGCCTTGCCCGGCTACGGCAACGCCAGGGCAAGCGACACGCGGGCCGCCAGATGCTGGCTGCGATTTACAGTGGGTTTAGCGAAGGCTTCGAGACGGCGGACCTTCAGGCAGCGCATGCGCTTCTTGGCGAGCTCGACACATCCGGTGCGGAAGTCGCGCGATAGAAGAGAGTGGACGAGACGCTAATAGGACCTAAGGGCAGCTGACCCCGTCGGCGGTCGTGCGCACACGACCGCTTTGGATCAGGATCACGGCCCGGGCACCGCTCGCGCCTGCGAGGTTACAGAACCTGAAGGTCCCGTTCTTCTGGCTCGTTCCATTGAGGAAGTAACTCACATACCTCCCGTTTCCCACGCCCCAGGCGCTGAAGCTGAGTTTGGTGCCGCCTTCTAAGGCGGGGGCGACTCGCAGTATCTCTTCGTCATCATCGAGCTGACCGTTCTCGTTGCGATCCGTGATGATGAGCCAGCCCTCGTGCCAGGCCGAATCGGGCGTGCATGCGGCGGCAGAACTGCTCTTGCACACGGTGACCGTCTGTCCGCGCTTGATCGCCTCGTTGCGCGCGAGGTTCAGGTCTGTAACGAGCGCGTTCACTTGTGTCGCCGAGTGGGTGTCGCGGAGCAGGTGGGCAAAACTCGCCAAACCCACCGTCAGTACGCTGGCGATGACCATGACCATCAACGTCTCGTGGAGGGTGTATCCGCGGTTCAAGCCCGCACGACGGCGGGCCTTGGGCCCGTGTGCCGCGATACCGCCGGTTGATCCTGGTGGTCTGTCCACGCCGCGTAGCTCCCTAGGCTATCGGCTGCGAACGGGTGCTGCTTCTATCCGCGTCTGCTGCGCTTTTTTGTGGATGATCGTTATTACTGTCGATTCGGTGTCGCGAATAACGACGCTCGACGAAAACGGGATTGCCGCCTTATCATCGGACTGTTAACGGCCATATCAATTACGTTGGTAGCACCTCTACAGATCAATTACTTCGCTGCGCGTTGTCCTTCCTGGCGACCGAGCACGCGCTCCATTCGGTCGAGCGCTTCATCCAAGATTTCCATGCTGGTCGCGAATGAGAGACGCAGATAGCCCTCGGCGCCGAAAGCGGAGCCCGGCACGAGCGCCACGCCGGCTTCGTTCAGCAGATACTCGGCCATCTCGAGGTCATTGTTGACCCCCGGCAGACTGGCAATCGCTTCGCGCATGTCTGGGAAAGCATAGAAGGCACCCTGTGATTGCAGGCAGCTTACACCCCGTATCTCGTTCAAGCGCGCGACCACACGGTCATGCCGCTGCTTGAAGGCAGCTATCATGGGTTCGAGGCATTCCTGGCTGCTGCTCAGTCCGGCGGCTGCCGCGACCTGAGAGATCGATGTCGGATTGGATGTGCTCTGTGACTGAATCTTGCGCATGGCTGCAATGACGGCTTTCGGTCCAGCCGCATAGCCGATGCGCCAACCTGTCATGGCATAGGCCTTCGATACGCCGTTGACGACGATAGTACGCTCAAGCAGGTCGGGGCAGGCATTTGCCAGATTATAAAAAGGCTCTCCCGTCCAGCGAATGTGCTCGTACATGTCGTCGGTAGCGATCAGCACATCGGCATAGTCACGCAAGACTTCACCCAAGGCCGCTAACTCTTCGCGTCTATAGATCACCCCGGTGGGGTTCGACGGGCTGTTGATGATGAGGAGCCGCGTGTTCTTGGTCAGTGCCTGCTCAAGCTGCTCCGGGCTGATTTTGAAGTCCTGCTCGATCCCGGCCATGACGGTCACGGGATTGGCATCGGCCAGCAGCACCATGTCCGGGTACGAGACCCAATACGGGGCCGGAATGATGGCTTCATCGCCCGCCTGCAGCACCGCTTGCGTGAGATTGAACAAGCTCTGCTTGCCTCCCACCGAGACGAGAATCTGATCAGGCTGGTAGTCGAGATGATTATCACGCTTGAACTTGCCGATAATGGCGTCCTTGAGTTCCGGTATGCCATCGACGGCCGTGTAGTGGGTAAAGCCGTTTCGAATCGCTTCAATAGCCGCTTCCCTAATATGCTCTGGCGTATCGAAGTCAGGCTCACCTGCACCCAGCCCGATCACGTCTTTGCCGGCCTGTTTGAGCTCGCGGGCACGCTGCGTGACGGCGATGGTGGGCGAGGGTTTGATACGGTGAACGCGGTCGGACAGGTGAATGGTGCTCAAGGGCGTTTCCTTCATGAGTCAAATTGGCAAACTGCGGTAATATACCTGCAATCGAGGTCTAACTCCTAGCATGCGCCAGCGTTTCCAGCTCAAAAGCCCGTTTAAGCCGGCTGGCGACCAGCCTCAAGCGATCGAGGCGATCGTCCAGGGACTCAACAGCGGCGAGGCCTACCAGGCCCTGCTCGGCGTTACCGGCAGCGGCAAGACGTTCAGCATCGCCACCGTGATCGAGCGTGTGCAACGCCCGGCCCTGGTGCTCGCGCCTAACAAGACGCTGGCTGCCCAGTTGTACTCGGAAATGCGCGATTTCTTTCCACAAAACGCCGTCGAGTACTTCGTGTCCTATTATGACTACTACCAGCCCGAGGCCTACGTCCCCGCGACCGACACCTATATAGAAAAAGACGCCTCGATCAACGAGCACATCGAGCAGATGCGGCTGTCCGCGACCAAGGCCTTGCTGGAGCGCGAGGATGCGATCATCGTCGCCACGGTCTCGGCGATTTACGGCCTGGGTGATCCTGCCGCCTACCACGGCATGATCCTGCATCTGCGCCGTGGCATGTTGACGGATCAGCGCGCCATCCTGCGCCGCCTGGCAGAGCTGCAGTACACGCGCAACGATCTCGAGCTGCGTCGCGGGACATTCCGCGTGCGCGGCGATGTCATCGATATCTTCCCGGCCGAATCCGAGCGCCTGGCTATCCGCATCGAGCTGTTCGGTGACGAAATCGAGGGTCTTGCGGAGTTCGATCCGTTAACGGGCGAGGCCACTAATGCCCTGACCCGCACTACCGTCTACCCGAAGACGCATTACGTCACACCGCGCGAGACGGTGCTCGATGCCATCGAGCAGATCAAGCTGGAGCTACGGGACTGGCTGGTGCGCCTGCGCGCGCAGGGCAAGCTCGTCGAAGCGCAACGTCTGGAAAGCCGAACCCGCTTTGACCTCGAGATGATGCAAGAAGTCGGCTACTGTGCCGGCATTGAGAACTATTCGCGTTACCTATCGGGGCGAGCGGCCGGGGAGCCGCCACCCACGCTGATGGACTACTTGCCGGGGAATGCATTGCTGGTGATCGACGAAAGCCACGTCACCATACCTCAGCTGAACGGCATGTACCGCGGCGATCGTTCGCGCAAGGAAACGTTGGTCACGTACGGTTTCCGGCTGCCGTCGGCGCTGGACAACCGGCCGCTACGTTTCGATGAGTTTGAAAGTCTGATGCCGCAGACCATTTTCGTATCGGCGACGCCGGGTCCCTATGAGCTTGAGCATACGACGGCCGTCGTCGATCTGGTGGTGCGGCCTACGGGGCTGGTTGATCCGGAGGTTGAAGTGCGCCCGGTGGCCAGCCAGGTGGACGACCTGCTTTCGGAGATCGGCGACCGCGTCGCCGTGGGTGATCGTGTGCTGGTGACGACTTTGACCAAACGCATGGCCGAGGATCTCACCGACTACCTCGCCGACCACGGTGTGCGCGTGCGCTATCTGCACGCCGATATCGATACCGTTGAACGTGTGGAGATCCTTCGCGACTTGCGCGCAGGGGCATTTGATGTGCTGGTGGGGATCAACCTTCTGCGCGAGGGGCTCGACATCCCGGAGGTGTCGCTGGTGGCGATTCTGGATGCGGACAAAGAAGGCTATCTTCGTTCCAGCCGGTCGTTGATTCAGACCATCGGGCGGGCCGCGCGTAACGTGCGGGGCAAGGCCATTCTTTATGCGGACCGCATCACTGAGTCGATGCGCCAGGCGATCGATGAGACCGAACGTCGGCGGCGCAAGCAGGCCGCCTACAACGAGGCCCACGGTATCAGCCCGAAGAGCATCATCAAGCCGGTGAAGGACATTATCGAGGGCGTGCAGGCGCGCGCTGCGGCGCCACGTACCCGACGGCCGGCAGCGGCGCCGACGCTGGCGGCGGCAGAGCAAGCGGCCGAATACGACGGCATGGCCCCGGATGCCCTGGGGCGGGCACTCAAGAGACTTGAGAAAAGCATGTATGAGCATGCAAAAAACCTTGAGTTCGAAGAGGCGGCCTTGCTTCGCGACAAAATCCAGGCGATCCGCAGCCGGCAGTTCGGGGTCGTCGAGGGCTCTGGCGATTAAACAAGGGTTCGTCACCGCGGCGCAATGGCCCGTCGTCGCGGGAAAAACACATAATAAACGTAGGGTCGAATTACTGGGCCAGTCGTTGCCAAAGGCATAGGGGGTTGACAAGCGAAAGTAATGGGAATAAATTCCCAAATACGCTGGCGCCAGGGTGATCGGGAAGCAATGGGGCGGGGCCAGAGAAACGGGTACGCGGGAAGGGGGATAGCATGACGAGCATTTTTCTAAAGAGCTGCCCAGAGTGCGCGGAGCATATTGCCGTGAGGGCTAGCGCCTGTTCATGCGGCTATGAGTTCGAGTCGAACGAAGCGGGCGAGTTTCTGACGATTCAGGCAAGGGTGCGGGATGAGCGGCTCTACGAGGAGTATTTGCGAGCGCGTGCCCAGCAAGCGCAGGCGGGGGCCCGTCTGGCGGCCGAACTCGCCGGCCGTTATCCCCACGATCTTGAGAAGGCGGCAATCGCAGCCCGTGAGAGGCTTGCCGCTGAGCAGGCCGAAGCGGAGCTGGCGGCGCAGGCGGCCAGGGTGGCGGCAATGAAGACAGATGCGGCCGAGGAGGTGGCGCGGACGGTGTACGCGGCCGCCTAGCGCAGCCCATCTGCTAGCTGTCGGGAAGGGGATTTGCGGCTACAATTTGATTTCGCTATCGCTTGACATTGCCCCTATTTTGGGAATATGGTCCCAAACATGAGTGATCCGGCCCTTCGCGTCAGTCCCACCCCAGCGCAAACACACCGCCGTATCCTGGCGGCCGGTCTGCGCAGGATCCTTCGTCCCCTCGTGCGCGTGCTTTTGCGCAGCGGCATTCCGTATGGCCTGTTCGCCGACATTGCCAAGCAGACCTATGTAGAGGTCGCCAACGACGAATTTGAAATCCCCGGTCGCAAGCAAACCGTCTCCCGCGTTGCCATCATTACCGGACTGACGCGGAAAGAGATCGCGCGCATCAAGGAGTTGCAGGAAGCTGACGCGGCGGAAGTGGCCGATCGCTACAATCGGGCCGCGCGCGTCATCAGCGGATGGCTTCGGGATCCGCGATTTTCAAACGCAGGCGAGCCGACGCCGCTACCGGTGGAAGGCGAGGGCGCGACATTCGCCGAACTGGTGAAAGAATTCAGTGGGGATGTACCCCCGCGGGCGATACTCGATGAACTGATTGACGCGCGGACCGTCGAAATGCGTGACGACGGTTGCGTGCAGCTCGTCACGCGCGCCTACATACCGCACGACAGCAAAGCCGACAAGCTCGGCATTCTCGGTGCCGACGTGTCGCAGCTCATCGACACCATTTCCCACAACGTATACGCAGAACACAGTGAGCCCCGATTTCAACGTAAGGTCTCCTACGACAACCTTCCTGCCGAGGTTTTACTGGATCTGCGGGCGATGAGCGCCAGCCAGTCACAAGCCTTGCTGGAGAAGCTCGATGGCTGGCTCGCTGCGCATGACCGCGACACCAACCCCAAAATCGACGGCTCAGGCCGCAAGCGCGCCGGCTTGGGCATCTATTACTTCGAAGAAGACTTCGACCCGGACGTAGACGAGTGATCCTCTCGCATTTGCGCAAACTCGCGCTGGTGTCAGCGCTTGCGCTTCTCACCGCGGCGTGTGGCGGCAGTGGCGGTGATGATGTTGCCAGCGGCGGTATCGGCGGCACCGGGATCAGTTCCGGCGCGATTACGGGTTTCGGCAGCATCATCGTCAACGACATCGAGATCGACCTCACAGGCGCCAGTGTACTTATCGACGGCGCGCCAGGCTGCGATCCCAAGGATCTGTGCCCCAACCCATTGAAGCTTGGCATGGTGGTCAATGCCAGCGTCGAGTACAACGACGACGGAAAGACCGGATCGGCCATCGAAGTTGAAGTCGAGGAGGCGCTTGAGGGGCCTGTCACGTCAGTTTCGTCACCTGCTGCAGACGGCACGCGAACGGCAGTGATACTGGGCGTAACCGTCATCATCAGCGAGGATGACACGGTCATCGATGATGCTCTCGGCTTGGACTTCGATAATATAAACGTGGGCGACGTGATCGAGGTTCATGGCTTTTTTGATGAGAGTGACCGGCTCGAGGCAAAACGTCTGGAAAAGAAAGCCGACGGCGGCGGTCCCGGGTCTGAGGTTGAAATCAAAGGAAAGGTAAAGCAGCTCAGTAGCGCCACACCGCCTGGCACCTTCCAGCTCCGTAACCTGACGGTGCACTTCGTGGCCACCACGCTGCTAGAAGATATCCCCGGAGACGTACTGTCCGACGAGTTATTCGTCGAAGTCCAAGGCAATTTACGCGCTGATGGCGGCGTGGACGCAAGCAAGATCGAAGGCAAGCAGCCGGGTGACGAGATAGCGAAAGTCAGCGTGGAGGGGATCATCGCCAGCGTCGATGTTGTGGATAATCGTCTATTCGTACTGAACACAGCCGTCGGGCCGATCTCGGTCAATGCGACCGGTGCCACGTTTGAACCCACCGGCTTGGTGCCTGTACCCGGTCTTGAGGTGGAGCTAGAAGGCGCGGTGATCGGTGGCGTGCTCGCAGCTGTTAAAGTAAAGGTCGGCATTCGGGTCAAGATCGAGGCCAGCGTGCACGACAAGGCAGGAAACGGCAGCAACGGTACGCTCACTTTGCTCTTGAACACGACGCCTGCTCCCGGTGACACAACGCCACAGACTCTGACAGTAGAGGTAAACGAATCCACAAAGATGATCGATCAGACGAGAGTTATCATGCCACCGTCTGACCTTAACCTGGACCATATTAGTCAGGCCGACTTCCTCAAGATCAGGGCGCTGCAACGTGGCGATGGAAAACTTGTTGCTACGCAAATCAGGCGCACGGATTCAGATGACGTGCTGCTGCAGGGTCCAGCCGATGTTCCGCCAACAGGCGGTCCTGGCCTGAATGGCCGCGTGGTATCGGTGCTCGGTGTGCAATTTGATACGGATGCAAATACGGAGTATGAGGGTTTCGACGACAATCCGATCTTGGATCCAAATGAGTTCTTTGACAATGTTAAGCCTGGCAGCCCAATTAAAATAAAGGACAAGGTCCCGACCATCGATGGCGTATTGG
>CAYGAS010000237.1:0-4897 GCA_964347935.1 uncultured Nitrospiraceae bacterium
TCGATGAAAAAAGTTCTCGTTCTGTTGGCAATGCCGTTGCTAGTCACCGCTGTCGGCTTGAACTTCGCGCTTGCCGGTAGCTACGGCAAACAAAAGGTCGTCTACCACATCAACTATGATGACCAGAAAGCTCTCAACGGCGCTATGCGCAACATCCAGAACCACATCAACGCCGTCGGCAAAGAGAACTTGGATCTACGCGTCGTGCTGCACGGCAAAGGCGTGTCTTTGCTGCTCTATGCCAAGGAAGACCTGATGATGCAGGAAAAGGTCGACAATCTTAAGGGTCAAGGCATCAAGTTCAACATCTGCAATAACACGCTGCGCGGCAGGAAGCTCGATTACAAGAAAGACTTGTTCGCAGTCGGTGATGAGGACATCGTGCCAAGCGGTGTGGCCGAGATCGCGGCGCTACAGGCCAAAGGTTACGTCTATATCAAGCCTTGATTAGGCCTGTGCAGTACGTTCACACGAGCCCGCGCCCTGCGCGGGCTTTTTTTCGTGCTTAAGCCGCACTACGCCTCTTTAAGGTTGGGGCACGGGTAACCGCCCATCGTGTCGATAGGTCAGGTAATCCTTTAGGATGGTGCGGTGGTCAAAAACAAGCTCTGTCGACAATGCGTCTTCGGGCGTATACATGCCGACATCCGCCGCGTCGTCACGGGCCTGCGGGCGGCCACGGGCCTCGGCCACGTAGACAAGCGAGGCGGTGTGGCCGCGGGCATCGCGGCCCGGGTCAGAGTAGCAGCCAAGCAGGGCTTTCAACGTGACCTCGAGGCCCGTTTCCTCGCGCGCCTCCCGCACCGCGGCTGCTTCGACCGTTTCACCCACATCCACAAATCCGCCCGGCAGCGCCCAGCCAAGAGGCGGATTTTTTCTACGAATCAAGATGATGGGGCGATCCGGCCGATCGGTCAGCTCTATGATCGTATCTACCGCAAGCAACGGCGTAACGGGGCGGGTCATGCGTACGAATCGATAGGTCGCGCTTGACGTTACTCGCAGTGCACGTTAGGGTTCAGATCGCGAACGACGCTGTCTGACATCAGCGTCGCTGACGGCTGAAATAGAAATACAACGCTCGCAGTATAGTTGCTTCTCGCGCCTGCTTGCTATACTGCCGCTCAAGGGGATTTCTGTAAGTCATGTTCGAAGGCCTGATTCAACTGCCATGGTGGGGCTACGTGTTGGTCGCGCTCGGCCTCACCCACGTCACGATCGCCTCTGTCACGATCTATCTCCACCGCCATCAAGCCCATAAGGCGCTTGATCTTCATCCGCTGGTCAGTCACTTCTTTCGCGGCTGGTTATGGCTCACCACCGGCATCGTAACCAAGCAATGGGTGGCCGTGCATCGCAAACACCATGCCAATGTGGAAGGACCGGACGACCCACACAGTCCACAGCAAGTCGGTATTAAGAGCGTGCTCTGGGGCGGTGTATTTCTCTATCGTGCCGCGGCACACGATAAGACAACACTCGAGAAGTACGGCCATGGTTCGCCGAGCGATTGGCTCGAGCGCAATGTTTACACGCCGATGGACTATTTGGGCATCTGCATCATGCTCGCCGTTGACGTCATCCTTTTCGGTACCCTTGCCGGCGGCTTGATCTGGGTTGCGCAAATGCTGTGGATCCCGTTCTGGGCCGCTGGTGTGATCAACGGTATTGGCCACTGGTGGGGATACCGTAACTACGAATTGCCGGACGCCAGCCGTAACATCGTTCCTTGGGGTATTGTCATCGGCGGTGAGGAGTTACACAACAATCATCACACTTATCCAAGCTCAGCCAAGTTTTCCACCCAGTGGTGGGAGATCGACATTGCCTGGCTGTACCTGCGCCTGCTGCAAGGGCTCAAGCTTGCGACGATCAAGAAAGTACCGCCTACACCGGCCTTCAACCCGGCAAAGAAGACATGTGATCTGGAGACGGCCAAGGCCGTCGTTGCCAATCGCTTTCAAGTCATGTCGGGCTTCGCGCGCGAGGTACTCCAGCGCGTCTACCGGGAAGAGTTGCGGAAGACTAACCCGGAGGATCGCGAGACCTGGATGCTGTTGAAACGGGCGCGGCGCCTGATGGTGCGCGAGACAAGTCTGCTCGACGAGGCCAGTCGCCGGTGGCTTAACAAGGTCCTGCCGGATTACGAGTCGCTGGCCACCGTCTATACGATGAAACAGCGGCTGCAGGCCATCTGGCAGCGCTCCGCCGCCACTCAAGACGCGCTGCTGCACGCGCTGGAAGACTGGTGCCGCCAGGCCGAGGCGACCGGTATCCAAGCACTGCGTGATTTCTCGCGCAAGCTAAAGACCTACGCGCTGACCCCGGCGCGCACCTAGCTCAGCTTGGGATCTGAACGGCAAAAACCCGCCGAGGCGGGTTTTTGTTTTTGTCGATCCCGGATTGAACCCTAGGTTTTCTTCCCTAGACGCTGGCGCAGCGGGCTGCTGCGTGGGAAGTGCGCTTGGAGAAACTCCATCTGATCGGCCAATACGCGCTTACCCTGCAGGAACACGTACTCGGCGTGGGTCGGCACGAACGGCACCGCCAACAACTCCACGCCGGCGCGCTCGGGCGTACGGCCTGCCTTGTGATTGTTGCAACGACGGCACGCGCTGACAACGTTATTCCACGTGTCGGTGCCACCGATACTTAGGGGTTTGATGTGATCGCGCGACAGATCGCGTGCCGAAAAGCGCCCGCCGCAATACATACACAAGTAGGCATCGCGGGCGAAGAGCGCCTGGTTGCTGAGCGGCGGCACATAGTGCTCACGCGCCTTTAGCAGCGCATGCGTATCGCCCCGCGTGGCGACGATACTGTTGACGTCAACCGCGCTGCGCTCGCCGGAGATCGCATTGTAGCCGCCACGCACCCGGTACAAGAGCACGCCGCAGGTGTAGGCGACCTGACCCAAGTGATACGCACGCACCGCTTCCTTAAAATCGATCCACTCAAGCGGCATTCCAGTCACGTCGGTTCGCAGGACCTGCTGGCTTAAGGCGTACACGGCGACAACCTTGGATCAAATTAAAACGCAATAGTTATGCCAGAAAATCAGAACCTTGTACATAGGCCATCGCCGCCCGGGAGCGCATGCCCGTGCGCGCACGATCGCGTCAGTCGCGTTGACGAGAACAAGGTGGGACTGAGCACACGTCCCGCTGGCAAGCGCAGCGGCGAGCGGCGTTACTTGATTTTGCCTTCCTTGTAGATGACGTGCTTGCGGGCGACCGGATCAAACTTTTTCATTTCGATTTTGTCCGGCGTATTGCGCTTGTTCTTGGTGGTCGTGTAAAAGTGCCCGGTCCCGGCGCTGGAAATAAGCCTGATCTTCTCGCGTACGGCCATATCGATACCTCCGTCTTCCTTGCCCGCGGGCTATGCTTAGCTTAGCTACACCTTCTCGCCGCGGGCACGCATCTCGGCTAGCACGGCATCGATCCCTTTCTTGTCGATGATGCGCAAACCCTTGCGCGACAAACGCAGCCGCACCCAGCGCTTCTCGCTGTCCACCCACAAGCGCCGGTCGTGTACATTCGGCAGGAACCGACGCTTGGTCTTGTTGTTGGCGTGCGACACGTTGTGGCCGCTCATCGCACGCTTACCGGTGATTTGACAGACCTTTGACACTCGATACTCCCGGGGTACCTGCAATACTGCCCTGACAGACGCGGCGTTATACCAGAATTAGCAGATGAAAGGTAGCCTGTGTGTCTCCCCGCGCCGACGAAAAGCTTACAGCAGGCCGCGTTCGCTGAAAGACACGGCGTCTCTGTCGCCGATCACAATGTGGTCCAGCACCCTGACGTCGATGAGCGCCAGTGCTTCCTGCAGCCGTGTGGTCAAAACCTCATCGGCTCGGCTCGGCTCGGCCGCCCCCGAAGGGTGATTGTGGGCGAAGATGACGGCCGCCGCATTGTGCGCCAGCGCCCGCCTGACGACCTCGCGTGCGTACACAGCGGTTCCATTCACGGTCCCCTGGAAAAGCTCCTCGAAGGCCAGTACACGGTGACGATTGTCCAGAAACAGGCAACAAAATACCTCCTGCGCCCGATCGCCGAGCTGGGTGTGCAGGTAACGCTCGGTGTCCCGGGGCGATGACAGCACCGTACCCTTTTGCAGCGTTTCGCCCAGGTGGCGCCGGCTCATCTCCAGCGCGGCCTGCAGCTGGACAAACTTGGCCTTCCCCAAACCCGTGCTCTCGCAAAACGCGTCCTGAGATGCACTGAGCATTTTTCGCAAACTGCCGAAGCGGGCCAGCAGCTCGCGCGCCAGGTCCACCGCTGTCTTGCCGGCCACGCCCGTGCGCAGGAAAATTGCCAGCAGCTCGGCGTCAGACAGGGCCGCGGCCCCGCGCGCCAGCAGTTTTTCGCGCGGGCGCTCAGCAATTGGCCAGTCCGTGATCGCCATTGCGCCTCCCCAAGGTCTGTATCGCCGGGCGAACGCCAAGTAAACTCTATCACATGGGCTCACTGCTCAATAAGCGTATCGTGCTCGGCGTGACCGGCGGCATCGCCGCTTACAAGAGCGCAGAACTGGCGCGTCGCCTGCGCGACGCCGGCGCCGACGTGCGTGTCGTGATGACCCAGGCGGCCACCGAGTTCATCACCCCCCTGACCATGCAGGCGGTCAGCGCGCGTCCGGTGCATCTGCATATGCTGGATGCAGAGGCCGAATCCGGCATGGGACACATCGAGCTCGCACGTTGGGCCGATGTGGTGCTGGTCGCACCCGCAAGCGCCAACTTTATCGCCAAGCTCGCACACGGCCGCGCCGACGATCTGCTGAGTACGCTGTGTATCGCCACCACCGCCGCCGTTGCGGTGGCGCCGGCGATGAATCAACAGATGTGGGACAACGCGGCGACAAAAGCCAATCTCGCAGCGATCAAGCA
>CAYGAS010000238.1:0-12058 GCA_964347935.1 uncultured Nitrospiraceae bacterium
ACTACGCTACGCCGAACAACCCATGCTGGCACGCACCCACGGACAGCCCGCCTCGCCGACAACGCTGGGCAAAGAACTGGCCAACATCGCCTACCGTCTGCATAGGCAGCGCCAGCAAACGGCAAACGTTGCCATCATGGGAAAGTTCAATGGCGCTGTCGGCAACTACAATGCACACCGTGTCGCTTATCCGGATGTCGATTGGCCGACATTGAACAGCGCCTTTGTCGCGCAGCTGGGGCTCAGCTGTAATCCCTACACCACTCAGATCGAACCACACGACTACATCGCCGAGCTGTTCGACGCACTGGTGCGATTTAACAATATCCTGATCGACCTCGATCGTGACATCTGGGCCTATATCGCCATCGGCTACTTCAGACAAAAACTAGTGGAGGGTGAAGTAGGCTCATCGACCATGCCGCACAAGGTCAATCCGATCGACGTCGAAAATTCTGAAGGTAACCTCGGGTTAGCCAACGCCTTGCTGAGGCATCTTGCCGACAAGTTGCCCATCAGCCGTTGGCAGCGGGACCTCACGGACTCAACCGTCTTACGCAATATGGGGGTGGCGCTAGGCCATGCGCTGCTCGCCTACGAGTCCTGTCTGCGGGGCTTGCGCAAGATCGATACCGATAGCGAGCGACTGAACCAGGATCTGGATGACAATTGGGAAGTATTGGCAGAGGCGATTCAGACGGTGATGCGGCGCCACGGCGTCAGCGGCGCCTACGAAAAGCTGAAGAAACATACCCGTGGCCGTGCCGGTCTGAATCGTGAGGCGATTCATCGCTTCGTGGAGACGCTCGAGATCCCCCTGCGCAGCAAAGAAGCCCTGCTGGCGCTTAGACCGGCAAGCTACGTCGGCTTCGCTGAGGCCTTGGCGAGTAGCGTGCGCGAACGCCGCCGGCGCCGCACGTAAAAACGCCTGCTACGAGAGCAGGCGTTTTGAAAAACAAACCCCCGGCGCCGGCTAGCGCCGTCGCTTGCGCCCGGGTCGGCCTCGGCCGGTTCCCTCCCCCCGGCGGCTGCTACGCACGCTGCGTCGGGCGCCCCCGCGGCCCCCAGCGCCGGCGGTGCCTTGCGCTGCCGCCCGGCGGCGCGGCCGCGGGCGGCGTCGAGCGCCCGGTCGCGTGCCGGCGGCTGTGACGGCACGCGGCTCGAGAGTCGAGAAGAACAAAACGAGCGCAATCGATGCGTACAGCAGCATGGTAAAGAAGGTCCACAGGTTGCGCGGCATCCCCGTGCTAAGAAACATCAAGAACACGGCCGCGACGGCGTACAGGCCCAACGCCAGCGCTGACGCATTGACCAATGGCTTAATGGGGTTCATGGCAGCGATGAAAAACCATAGCGCAAACGCGAACATCGCTGCACCTACCAAGCCAGTCGCGGCTGGATCATATTGGCCGTGGCTTAACACCTCCTGCACTGCTTCCGGGCTCATGAACAACGCGACCCCCCACAACACGGAAACAGCCGCCACGATGTAAAGACTCAGTTGCACAGGCGTCTTCATTTCCCTTGTCTCCTGGTTATCCGCAGGAATCTCCAACTATACTTGTTGATACAAACATAAGTATTACACACATAGATTGTGGAGCAACCGATTTTTGCGGGAACTCTCGTGAGCGACAAGGAAAAGCGCGGCGCCGAGGAGATCAGCAAATTCCGTCACCTGCATAGCCGAGCAGAAGCAGGCGAGGCGCTAGTCGAAGTCCTCGGCCGAGCGCGTCATCAGATCATCGTCTTCGCCCCCGTGCTCGACGGGTTCTTGTTCAACACATCGGCGGTCGCCCGCGCACTGGCCAGCTTTGCCGCCGCTCACCGCCGCAATACAGCACGATTCCTTATAGAGCACGACGCCCAAACCGTGCACGACAATGGCCGCATCGTCGAGCTGTGCCGTCGCTTTCGTGACTTTATCAAGATGCGCCAGGTCGACCATGATGATGCCGGGCTCAGAGAGATGTTTGTCATAGCCGATGGACACAGTTATCTCCACCAACGCGATATCGATGCACACGATTACGTCGCGGCACTAGACGTCGCGCGCACCATGCCTCCGCTGATGCTGGAATACGAGCGCATGTGGGAGCGCGGTTCCACCATCCCCTCGGTCATTACCCTGGGACTGTAGCCCAGTGCCGCACTCCGCGCTTCGAGGCCTGGCCGGTTGGGGGACCCTTGTCGTTCTCGTCCTGAATGGTTGTGCCTCAGCACCGGTGCAACGAGAAACGCCGGATCCGATGTCCATCGGTCACCACGCCGCGCAGCAAGCATTGCAGCTCGTCGGTGCCCCCTATCGCTACGGAGGGAATACCCCACGTGGCTTCGACTGCAGTGGCCTGGTTCAGTACAGTTATGCCCGCGCCGGTGCGAGCATTGCGCGTACGACCCGCGGGCAGCGCCGACAATCGCGTCGACTTTCGTCCAAGCAGCTGCGAGCCGGGGACCTGCTGTTCTTCAATCAAACAGGCAAGCGTGGCTCGCACGTGGGCCTCTATGTCGGCAATAAGCGATTCGTACATGCGCCATCCTCGGGCAAGGCCGTGCAGCTTTCCACACTCGCCAATCCCTACTGGCAGCGCCACTTGCTGGACGCCAGGCGCCTCGAGCTCTAGTCGGGGCGGGAGCCGCGCAGACGGGACGCGCACCCGGCAGAGCATGAACTATAAGTAATACTGGCCGGATGGTAGCGGGGCTTGCTTGTGATCAGGATGGTTATAAAGTATCCGCTCGTGAACTGATCGCGACCGCATCAAGTTGCAACCACCCATTAACGAGGGTAGCCTAACTCGGAACATGATAGGAGTACCGACGACGACCCCGCAGGACTTGCAGGACCGATCTTATCTCTCGGGCGACAATGCCGCCTACGTCGAGGAGCTCTACAACCGGTATCTGAATGATCCTATGAGCGTCAGCGAGAGTTGGCGCAGCTATTTTGCCGGAATCGAAGAGCGGGCAGCCCGCACGGCGCCCGGGCCGTCACCAACCGCTGTCAGTCCGATCCCTGCACCGACCGTGCCGCTGGAGGCGGCGCTGAAGCAAGCCGCGGTACTGCGCTTGATCAACGTCTACCGCGTACGCGGCCACCAGCAGGCGGACGTCGATCCCATCCACTTGCGATCGCGCCCACCGGTCCCCGACATCGATCCGACGTTCCACAAGCTGGACGAGGACGACATGGACACCGTGTTCTATACGGGTCCCGTGGCTCTCGGCCCGCAGTACCAACACAGTGGTGCACTGACGCTGGCGGCCTCCGATCGCCTGCCCTTGCGCGCCATCATCGATCTGGCGCGCGAGATCTACTGCGGCCATATCGGCGTCGAGTACATGTATATCACGGACACCCAGCAGAAGCGCTGGATCCAAGAACATTTCGAGCCCCCGCATGCGCGCCCACAGCTAGTTGCTGAAGCCCGTCGCGAGCTCCTGCGGCGCCTGACTGCGGCCGAAGGTCTAGAGAAGTATCTACACACGAAATATGTCGGCCAGAAGCGCTTTTCGTTGGAAGGTGGCGATAGCCTGATCCCGTTACTCGATGAGCTGATCCAGCGGGCGGGCGCCCGTCGGGTCGAGGAAATCGTGCTGGGGATGGCCCATCGCGGACGCCTCAATGTGCTCGTCAACATACTCGGCAAGTCGCCGTCGGAACTCTTCAGGGAGTTTGAGGGGAAACACGACATCAATACGGATAATCCTCTGGGTGACGTGAAGTACCACCTCGGTTTCTCTTCCGACATCGAAACGCCGGGCGGACCGGTTCACCTCGCACTGGCGTTCAACCCGTCGCATCTGGAAGCGGTCGATCCCGTCGTGGAGGGATCAGTGCGGGCGCGGCAGGACCGCCGGGGTGACCGGGTGGGCGACCAGGTGTTACCGGTGTTGGTCCACGGCGACGCCGCCTTCGCCGGTCAGGGCGTGATCATGGAAACCTTCAACATGTCGCAGGCCCGTGGCTTCAGGACAGGCGGCACGGTGCACATCGTGCTCAACAACCAGATCGGCTTCACCACCAGTCATCCGCTGGACACACGCTCGACTTTGTACTGCACCGAAGTTGCGAAGATGGTGCAAGCGCCGATCTTTCATGTCAATGGCGATGACCCGGAAGCGGTCGTCTTCGTAACCCGCCTCGCGCTCGATTTTCGTATGGCGTTCAAGAAAGACGTGGTCATCGATGTGGTGTGCTATCGGCGGCACGGCCACAACGAAGCCGACGAGCCCGCGGTGACGCAGCCGATGATGTACACGAAGATCAGGGCACATCCAACGCCGCGCCAGCTCTACGCGACGCGACTTGCCGAGGAAGGCGTAGTCACCGAGCAAGAGGCGGACAACATGGTCAGCGATTATCGTGAGGCACTCGACCGTGGTGAGGTTGTGGCCCGACACGTTCTCACGGGCACGCACAACAAGTACGCGGTCGATTGGAGCCCCTATCGCGATGTCCCCTGGACTTATGCGGTCGATACTGCCGTGGCCACAGAGGCCATTCGCGAGATCGCCGAGGAGATCAACAAGGTTCCCGACGGTTTCCAGCCGCACCCGCGCGTCGCAAAGATTCTCGAGGACCGGCGCAAGATGGCCGCCGGCGCATACCCGATCGACTGGGGTTTTGCCGAGACCGTCGCCTACGGCACGCTGTTGCGCGACGGTTACTCGGTACGCCTGTCAGGTCAGGACTCGGGACGTGGCACGTTTTTCCACCGCCATGCGGTCCTGCACAACCAGCGCGACGGCGCCACGGACGTACCGCTACGGCGCCTAAGCGACAGTAAGGCCGATTTTCTGGTTATCGACTCGTTACTGTCCGAGGAAGCGGTGCTCGGTTTCGAGTATGGCTATGCCACCGCTGAGCCGCGTGCCCTGGTGATCTGGGAGGCACAGTTCGGTGACTTCGCCAACGGCGCGCAGGTGATCATCGACCAGTTCATCGGCAGCGGCGACGCCAAGTGGGGACGGCGCTGTGGATTGACCCTGTTCCTGCCACACGGCTACGAGGGTCAGGGGCCAGAGCACTCCTCCGCAAGACTGGAACGCTTTCTGCAACTTTGCGCCGAGCAGAATATGCAGGTGTGCGTACCCACCACACCGGGACAAATGTTTCACATGTTACGGCGTCAAATGCTGCGGCCGTTCCGTCGCCCCCTGGTCGTCTTGACGCCGAAAAGCCTGTTGCGACACAAGCTCTCGACATCGAGACTGGAAGAGCTGTCCAGCGGCGGCTTCCAACTCGTCATACCGGACATCGATGAGCCGGATGCTAAGAGCGTCGAGCGCGTCATTCTCTGCAGTGGCAAGGTCTACTTCGATCTGCTGGAGGAACGCCGGGCACGCAAACTGGACAAGGCCGCCATTCTGCGGATCGAGCAGCTCCATCCCTTCCCGCGCGAGGAGCTCGCTGCCGAGCTCAAGCGTTATACGCGCGCACGCGACATCGTGTGGTGCCAGGAGGAACCGCAGAACCAGGGTGCCTGGTACCAGATCCAACATCATCTGCGCGCGTGCATCGGCTCGACCCAGCAGCTAAGCTACATCGGTCGTGCGGTCTCGGCATCGCCAGCCGTGGGCTACTTTGCGCTCCATCTGGAACAACAGACGGCGCTCGTGAATGACGCCCTGAACCTCGCCATCCAGCTCAAGCGACCCGCTTAGGCGGCGTCATACCCCAGATCATGGAGCCACAAGGATAAGAGGCAAAAATGCGCGTCGAAGTAAGATCCCCCACCCTGCCGGAGTCCGTTACCGAAGCCACGCTGCTTAGCTGGCACAAACAGGCGGGCGACACCGTGACTCGTGACGAGAATCTCGTTGATATAGAAACGGAAAAAGTCGTGCTCGAAGTGCCAGCCCCTCAGAACGGGGTCTTGAAAGAGCTGCTCAAGAGCGATGGTGAGGCCGTCGGTAGCGACGAACCGATTGCCATCATCGAGACCGAGGCCGCTAAGGCCGTTGGCAAAGAAACGCCCGCGCCGGCGCAAGCCGAGCCCGCCCCCGTAGCAGCCGCCGTCACAACCGCACTCCCGCCGAGCCCGGCGGTGCGGCGGATGCTGAGCGAGCTCGGCCTCGAGGCGACGCAGATTCTAGCCACGGGCAAGGGCGGGCGTCTGACCAAGGAGGATGTACAGGCCTACGTGCGCCAACGTGAAGCGCAGGCGCCCACGCCGGCCCCAGCAGAGGCCGCCCCTGCAACACCTGCACCAACGCCAGCGCCGCAGGCCCCCGTGCCGAGCGCGCAGCCTGGCACACGCAGCGAGCGTCGCGTGCCGATGACGCGGCTTCGCATCACCATCGCCGAGCGTTTATTGCAAGCCCAACACACGGCCGCGCTGCTCACGACGTTCAATGAGGTCAACATGCAGGGCGTTATCGACCTGCGGCAGCGATATCGCGAGCGCTTCGAGCGCGAACACGCAGTGCGACTGGGTTTCATGTCGTTCTTCGTCAAAGCGAGCGTGCAGGCCTTACACCAGTTTCCGATGGTGAATGCGTCAGTCGATGGCAAAGATATCGTCCACCATGATTATTACGACATCGGCATCGCCGTTGCCGGGCCGCGCGGACTGGTCGTGCCGGTGCTGCGTGACGCTGACCAAATGAGCTTCGCGGAAATCGAGCAACGGATCGCTGAATTCGGAAACAAGGCTAAAGCGGGCACGCTTAAGATGGAGGAGCTAAGCGGGGGTACTTTTACTATTACCAATGGCGGAATTTTCGGCTCGTTGCTGTCGACCCCGCTCGTGAATCCTCCGCAAAGCGCAATTCTCGGCATGCACAAGATCGAACAGCGCCCTGTCGCCGAGGATAATGAGGTGCGCATACGTCCGATGATGTATCTCGCATTGACATACGATCATCGCATCATCGACGGACGCGAGGCCGTGCAATTCCTTGTACGTATTAAGGAGGCCTTGGAGGACCCGGCGCGTCTCTTACTGCAAATCTAGCAGGCCGCTTTTTCAACGACCGACTCGGTGCCGGAAAGGATCAGCAACGTCGTCGGTACAAACAAACAAATAGTCACTGCTGCTGTAGCGTTCAACGAGCGCCCCTAGGAGAGCAACATTATGGCTAAGTCCTATGACGTCGTCGTCATCGGCGCGGGCCCTGCCGGCTACGTCGCCGCCCTTCGCTGCGCCCAGCTCGGGCTGCGCACGGCCTGTGTTGACAAATGGGTAAACAAGCAGGGTAAAGCTGTACTCGGTGGTACCTGTCTGAACGTCGGCTGCATACCCTCGAAGGATCTGCTACAGGCCTCGGAGTACTACCACCGTGTCACGCACCAGTTTCAGGCTTACGGCATTCGCGTAAAGGGCGCCACGATAGATGTCCCGGCCATGATCGCGCACAAGGATCGTATCGTGCAGGACCTTACCGACGGCATCGCCACCTTGTTCCGCGCCAATGGCATCGAGCACATCCACGGCCACGGGCGAGCGTTGGACAGCACACGCGTGGAAATCATCGATCCTAAGACGGCAAAGGTCAGCGAAGTCGCACAAACCAAGCATGTGATTCTCGCCAGCGGATCCGAGCCGACCAAGATGGGCGAAGCACCGACCGATGGCGAACGCATCGTCGACTCGAGCGGCGCGCTGGAGTTCCAGGAGGTGCCCAAGAAACTTGGTATTATCGGCGCTGGCATTATTGGACTGGAGATGGGCAGCGTCTGGTGCCGTCTGGGTTCGAAAGTCGTGCTGCTGGAAGCGCTCGACACGTTTCTACCTTCGGTGGATCAACAGCTCTCCAAAGACGCGCTCAGGCAATTCAAGAAACAAGGCTTGGATATTCGCCTGGGTGCGCGCGTCGTATCGACCCATAAGACCCCCCAGCATGTCACCGTGCACTATACGGATAGCAGCGGTGAGCACGAGCTCAGCGTCGATCGGCTCATCGTGGCGGTGGGACGGCGACCCAACACAGAAAACCTGTTTGCGCCCGAATCGGGCGTGTCGTTGGACGAGCGCGGTTTTGTTGACGTCGATGAGCAGTGCCGCACTAATGCGCCCAACATCTACGCCATCGGTGATGTAGTCCGTGGGCCCATGCTTGCACATAAGGGTTCAGAGGAAGGTGTAGCGGTGGCCGAATCGGTTGTCGGAAATACCTCGCACGTTAACTACGACGCGATACCTTGGGTCATCTACACCGAGCCTGAGATCGCCTGGGTAGGCAAAACAGAACAGGCGATTAAGGAAAGCGGTGAGCCTTACAAGGTAGGCGCGTTTCCTTTCGCCGCTAATGGGCGCGCCCGGGCCATGGAAGCGCCGCTGGGTCTCGTGAAGATTATCGCCCATGCGGATACCGATCGTATCCTCGGGGTGCATATTCTCGGACCGATTGCCTCCGAACTGATTGCGGAGGCGGTCCTCGCCATGGAGTACTCCGCCAGTGCAGAGGACCTCGCGCGAACGGTACATGCGCACCCGACCTTGTCGGAAGCCGTGCACGAGGCAGCCCTGGCGGTTGACGGTCGGGCCCTGCACAAGGCCAATTAACAAGGCCGTCTCCCCCTACGAACCACACGGCGGTGGCACCCCGCTAAACGGCGTATTTCTCCCTCTCGGCGGCCTGCGGCGCTGGACGGGCAGCGTCGCCCTGTGCCCCTGAGCGGCTATGCTGCCAGGGTGAACCAAGGGGGGTGGCGCCCTTATGACGGCCCTGTACAGGCTGCTCAACGCCGGTCGCTGCACAGGGTCTGCAGGCAGTTCCTGGCACAGTAATTGCTGCCGTCGTTTGCGAGACCGCGTGCGCGTGGTTTCACGAGCAGACGTTAACTACCGCCGACTAAGTAAGCACCTTGAGCATTCTTGCTAAAGATTGTCCCGATTGCGGCGAGACCAATCCCGCATACGCAGTGCGTTGCCGCTGCGGCTATGAGTTCAACGAAACCGTCGACCATAGCGAAGAGAACGACGATTATGCGGTCACCATTCAAGAAGAGGAACTGTATCTCGAATATCTAAATGCGCGCGCGCAGCAGGCAGCCGCAGATGCTAGAGACGCGGCCCAGGCCGCGGCGGCGCAACCGAATAACAAATCCGCCACCTCGCAAGCCCAGCGCGCGCAGATTGCTGCAAAAACAGCTCACGCCGAGTTCGAATCGCAGCAAGCCCGTGTGGCGACAGCAATCAAGGCCCTGAAAGGTAATAACCCGGCCAATTCTCCGGCCGATTCCGGTAGCGCACGGCAAACGTCTGCTCCTGCCATCTCTCAAGCGCTACCTTTCACAGCGGCGCCCCCACGCGTCCCACCCAAAGCGACTGTTCCGCCCGCACCTGCGGCCATGAGCGGACAACCGGCGAATGTGACTGCCCCGGTCAAGAGTTCTCCTTCAGTGAACGGGCCGTCAGCCGGGCAAGAAAAGGCAGTAGATCGTCCACTGCCGGCGCAAGCAGCTGGCGCCACGCCGACCACGGCCGTGGACGGTACGGCGACACCACACCCGATTGCGCCGGAAAAAGTCAAAGCGCCGGTCCCAACCAAACCCGCGGCCAGCGCCGCTGCGCATGAAATGCCCGAAAAAATGTGCAGCGCCAACGGCGATCGCGACGCGGCGAAGGCGCCCGAGCCGCACGCCACACCCCCGGCAAATCGCGAACCCGTAACAGATGAGCGGGCGGCAGACGCAAGGCCAAGTGCCGCCAACGCCGCGGACAGCAACCGTACCCCTGCAAAGCCGAAGGACGCTGCGGACGCCAAGACCGAGACCAGCCAGAAGGGCGATGGCCCGCCAAAGACGGCAGCGAGCGCTGCTACCGAGGCAACACCCAAGCCATCCGCACCCGATACCTCGGCCGACAAGCAGCCAGATGCGGCAAGCGCCAAGGCATTGGCCGCAGCGGCCCGTGCCAAGGAATTAACCGCGAAATTGAAGGCTGCTCAAGCCGCGCGCGCGGCCAAGGCCAAGAGCGCGAGTGCAGCGCCGTCCGTCGGCAACACCGCGCCCACCACCGACGCAACGCCGCCAAACGCGAGTCGCGCAACGCAAGCCAGCAGCCCGCCTGCGCAGACGATGCCGCACACACCTGCCGCATCCGTCGCCCCGGCGACCCGGCCGGTGAACGGTGAGCACCGCAACGGGCACGACAAACTAGTCGCCGAATTGGATGCCATTCAAATTCCGGGTGCAGACACGAGCCAGCCCGAGCCGGTGTCGGCACCACCGGCGAGCGCTGAGGTGCCGCAAAATGAGCCAGATTCCAACGATGTAAACGGCGCAGAACCCGCCGAACAGGCAGCCGTCGCACCAACGGTCACGGTGTCGGTCACGCCGAGTGCCGACCCGCAAGCAGAACTAGAAGCCGCGCTGCGGGCATTGACCGCGCGTACGCCCGCGCCCGTGCCAAACGAGCGTCCGTCGACTCCCTCGCCTGAAAGCGCGGTTAGTACCCCGCCGCCGCAAACCGATGCTGCCGGGACGCGTCCTGCGGCGGTTAGCGCGTCAATGCCTGCCGACAGAAA
Organism: uncultured Nitrospiraceae bacterium; assembly: GCA_964347935.1. Taxonomy (GTDB): domain Bacteria; phylum Pseudomonadota; class Gammaproteobacteria; order Acidiferrobacterales; family SPGG2; genus SZUA-472. Next base: position 10,477 of record CAYGAS010000238.1, read on the forward strand.
AGATTGTCCCAATTGCACAGCCTTGCTGCCTTTGAAGGAAATGCGCTGCCGTTGCGGCTATACCTTCCCCACCGTCGATGAAACCATGCCGGCGCTGTCGCTATCCGACAGCGACCTTGCTGCCATGGGCGATGAATCGCAGAGAGACCGCATCACTCACTTGAGCTAACGGGTGCTGACGACAGCGCCCATGTTCCCGCTGCTTATTCAAGCCGACTGATTCTTTCTTCTTTTAGACACAGCGTCGGCGCCAGTACGCTCTAATCGCTCAGACCGAAGACGAACGCTCCTCGCTTGATGCCTAAAAAGGCAGCATCGCGCACGGACTTTACATTGATCGTGCGCTGCGGCACTTTATAAGGACGACCAAAGCGTAGCTTATACGGTGATTCCAGCCGAGACTTGTAGATGGGCCTTAACCAGTACGAAGCAAAGAAACGGCGTTTGATCGCGCAGTTACGCGCCCATCAGGGAGATAGCGTACGGCTGGGCAAGAGCACGTCTAACCTCTTCCGCGACCGCAATGGGGGCCGAAATTGGAGGCTCGATGTCAGCGATCTGAATGAGGTCCTCGTTATCAATAAAGCCGAGTTGTGGGCTGAAGCTGAAGGCATGACATCTTACCAAGACATCGTCAAAGCCACGCTAAGCTACGGCCTAATGCCGACCGTGGTTCCCGAGCTCAAGTCGATCACGATTGGCGGCGCGGTGACTGGCGTCGGTATCGAGTCATCGTCTTTCAAATACGGGCTTGTCCACGAAGGCATCGTTCAGATGGAAGTCTTACTGGCCGACGGTAACGTCGTCCTATCCTCACCGACCAATGAGTACAGCGATCTCTATTTCGCCTTTCCTAACTCCTATGGAACATTGGGCTACGCGCTAAAATTGCGTTTAAAGCTTGTCCCCGTAAAGGACTACGTGCGCCTGACACATACACTTCACACAAACGTGGATACGTACTTCGCGGAAGTCGAGAAGGCATGCAATCACGATTTTGATTTCGTCGACGGCACAGTTTTCAGCAAAAGTGAAATGTACCTGACTACCGGGAAGTTCATCGACGACGCGCCTTACACCAGCGACTACACATATGAAAACATCTATTACCGGTCAATTCGCCAGCGAGAGATTGATTATCTTAGTACGGTCGACTACATCTGGCGGTGGGACACCGATTGGTTCTGGTGTTCGAAAAACTTTCTCGTACAGAACTCTCTTATACGCGTACTGGCCGGAAAGAAAAGGCTCAATTCGACCACATATACCAAGATCATGCGCTGGAATAGCAAATGGCGAGTCACCCACACCATGAATCGCTTACTCGGAATTCGACGCGAGTCGATAATCCAGGACGTGGACATTCCTATAAATAAAGCGCCGGAGTTTCTTGAGTTCTTCCATCGCGAAATAGGCATCACACCGATATGGATGTGTCCAATACGTGCGACCAGCCCATCGCAGCGATTCGATCTCTATCCTTTGGAGTCGGGGAAGACATACATCAACTTTGGTTTTTGGGACGTAAAGAAGAGCCGCGAGGGCTTTCCTCGCGGTTATTACAATAGGCGGATCGAGGAGA
>CAYGAS010000239.1:0-3586 GCA_964347935.1 uncultured Nitrospiraceae bacterium
CAGCGAAACGCAGACTTTTACCGACGACCTGCGAGAAACTCAGACAACGCCTGCTCCGTCATCGTGAGAAGATTCTTTTCAGCCCCTGTTTTACGATACGTACGCTGGTGGGCTACATCGAACAAATAGACGTCGACAGGATATGGCGGTGCATTGTCCGAGCAATATATTTGGAGTGACTCGGAACGCCAATAGGTGAGAATAACGTCAACGCCACTGTCCTTGCCGATCGAATATGCCGATTGCGCATTCGGCCGCCTGCCCCGCTCCCAGAGGCTCTTGGGGTTACTAAGCGTGGGGGGCAAAGTAACTAGCGTTAACGACTCATTTTGTTGAATAAGCGCGCGCGCGTTTGATGCTAGTTCTGAGCTCCTAGGTCTGTTCCATCCGTCACAGCGCGTATCCCCTCCAAATGGGAATATAGCGACCTTGTATCTGCCGGTTTCTTTGCGCAGCTGGGCTGATACGCTTTTTTGGTTTGTGGCTGCGCCATGCGGGGCTGCTTTGGCGGTCGTCGTAGGTTGTGCCGCCTTCGTTGGTTGATAGCACTGGAACACATAATCAGGATGGTTAGGCGGGGCGGCGATTAACCTGCTCTTTTTATTCAAGCTCCCGCAATAGGCTTCAGCCGCCGCGTTGATCGCCTCGACTGACCCGCCCGGGCGCAAGGTTATGCCCTCAAAGGGGCTGGCGGCCGAGGCGGTCTGACTGCTTGTGACCTCACGGCGTTTCGTTGGGGTCGCCGCTTGAGCACTCCTCGTGGGCGATGCAGCAGCTGGCGCTGTCTTGGCTATCGCCGCAGTCGGTGGCGGCATGGCCACGACTTTGGGCTTCGCACCCTCGAGAAATTTTGACAACGCCTGCTTTGTCATGGCGCTGTGGTTTTCCTCGCGGCCCTTTAATTGGTAGATCTTTTTTTGCTTAACATCGACAAAATACACCTTAATTTGATAAGGCGGCATTCTGCCAGAGCAGTACACTATGCCCGGGGAATCATCGGGCCGCCAATACATGATAACGGCATCCACGCCCTGACGTTCACCAAGCTCAGATACTCGAGCCAGGTTGATCTTCGACCCTTTCCATAGCTGCTCGGGTTTCTCGATCGGTGGGCGGTTCAGACGGCTGTCATACTGGGAGTAGACAAGTTCCACTGAATTGTCTCTCGCAAGGAAAGCCGCTATCTCAGCGGCTATTTTCTGCTCCGTGGCCCTATTTGCCCCCATGCACGGAGTGTTACCTCCGAACGGGAAGATGGCGATCTTGTAGGCTGTGTAAGCCGTACCTTTCGGAATCGCTGCGCCCGGCGATGGCGTCGCTGCGGGTGCCGCTTTGGCGACGGTCGTAGAGGATGTAGTGCCTGGCGCTGGTTTGGGCGTCGTGCCGGTCGCGGCCGCCATGGGTGCGGGTTTCACTTTGGCGCCCCCGGCGGCAATAAAGCTCGACAAGGCGTATTCTGTCTTGGCCACCGTCCACGTGAGTCCATCGGCCCGATGGGCTTTCAAGACGTGATTGCCATGCTCGTCCTCGTACAGGGCCACGGTTACGGGATCACCGGTCGTGTACGATTTCCCCTTGAGGATGCCGCCGGCGATGCGCGTGCCCCTTGCCGTACGCGGTGTCCCACGATTGGCTCGAAAGGTATATGAGCCGTCCTGTTGGTAAGTGATCTCAAGGTCAAACGCCTCGCGCTTAGCGGTTAGCCCAGATCCCTCCCACTTCCCAGCAATGGTTTGAAAATCCGTGATAGGCTTCTGCCTCCAGCCGCTAATCGCCGCACCCGGCGATGGCGTCGCTGCGGGTGCCGCTTTGGCGATGTCAATCGGGGAGTCCGGGGTAGTGCCCGCCTGAAGCGGACGCCCTGTCGCCGGGTAGGCGCTAAATTCCGACACCACACGGCGCATGACAACATCGATCCCCTGGGTCAGTTGCGTGAGGCCGCGGCTGCCTTGCCCACTCATCAGATCCGTTTCCAGCGCGTCGGTGTTTTTGAATATGTGATCATCCGGGGCATCGATCTCGATCCCCGCGTTGCCCACCGTGGCACTGTCCCAACCGTATTCGAGGGTGTCGGCGTAGAGGACTTTCTTCGTGCGCGCCGAGACGAGCCGCACGATGACATTCACCACGGGACCAACCTTGCGGGCCGCCCCCGGGAAGGCACTAAAGGTGCTCTTGCGATAACCCACACCCCACGAGGCAATATCGAGATAGGCATCTACATGGGGCACGGACAGGGCGTTGTAATCATCGACGAGCTGATAGGGCTTGTCTCGCTTGACCGGCACGACGATGACTTTGAAGCCGGCGGCCTTTAAATGCGCGGTGAGCACGCGCTCGGCCTCGGCACTGAAATAAAAACCGGCGCTCGTGTACTCGGGATGGTTGGGTTTTTTGAACGTCTCGTAAAATATACCGCCAAAGCCGAAAGACGCGCCCGAGCCACCGCCCTCGCCCAAGAAATACCCCCGCGGTTCACCGACCTTCAGCAACCCAATGGTCTTGATCGGCTCACCTGCGGGTGGGGTGAAGGCTTTGGACTTGAAGCCGGCATGGGAAGCGGATGCCGCTAGCAATGCCAGTAGTAAGAGTGAAACTTTGAATGAGCGAATCATAAGCGCCTCCTCACCTTAATGGAAAAACACAGCGAGAGAGATTGAGTAAACATTGAATTGGTCACCACTGATCGCATAGCGCTGATAGTCGAGTAAGTGCCATTGGACTTTTTCCGAGCCTAGAACGACGCCGACGCCTAAAGCGGTGCCCGTGCCCTTGTTGTCTTCTTCCGCCGTGACATAGTTTGCATTGGCGATTCCCGCTTTCAGTTGCAGCCACCGAGCCCAGCGCGCCATCGGTCGCGCCGTGAAGTAAACGGCCGCTGAGCGAAAGGACATGTCCGATTCTGCTTCCACGTCACTCTTTGACGTCCATCCTTTGAGCAGATGCAGTTGTACGCCCAGGCCCCAGTTTGCAGTCTCTTTCGCTTCATAGCCGAACTGCAGATCCCAGCCGCCGTCAAATCCACCCAGATTTGCTCCATCGACAAACGCAAGACCGGCTCCGGCATTGAACGACCCTGCCCATGCGGTACACGGACAGCAAGCGGTCAGCAACAGGAACAGAATTTGAATCGGTAGTTCTTTCATCGTGTGGATTCGACAGCATCATTGACGCGCCATCAGTTTCCAGCGCACCCGAGCGCGCAATCCGGTATCTTCCAACTGCATGTTTACCGACATCGAGCTGATCTCTGGAAAAAGACCGAAATCCCGATCTCCCCGACGAAACTCCGGCTGTATGGGTCGCACTGCGGTACCGAAGGTCGAGCTCCCTATTTCGCCGTCCTGCCACAACCACTGCCCGGAAGCCGGATGAACCGGTGTGAAGCCAAAAAGCGCTGCGTGTTTTTTCTGGGCGTCCCCCACGCTCTCGGCAAGCCCGCTTACAAGCAGGGGGTAGAGGTAGCCCATTCCTTCGACAGCGACAGAGCGGTAGTCGCTATAGGTCTTCGTGTGCAGGGCCGGGAGCTCCTGCGACACGGCCTGCATGTCCACCTGTAGCCGGGCGCCGTTGAGCGGCGCTTCGG
>CAYGAS010000240.1:0-8276 GCA_964347935.1 uncultured Nitrospiraceae bacterium
ACAAAGGCAAACGGCCGTCACCTACCAGATCAATTACGCGACACCGGTAACGAAATATCCAGCCGTTTCTCGTGAGTCTGTTCGCTCGGCCAACGCGGCAGTAAACTCTCAGCTGCCGCTTGAAACTATGGAGGCATGGGCAACCTAGGCGCTCGCCGAGGCAGGCAGACCCAGCGGGGTGAATGGCCAAGCGTTGGGGATAATCACGCAAGTGTTTTGCCCTAGACATGTCGGTCCCAGGGCGACAGCGAACAGCCAAGTATTCATAAGCCGACATCGGTGAGCATCCAGCGGGCAACTTAGTTCAGCAGAGGCGGGTTCTTCCCCCCACTGCAACTGACGGTGAGGCGTCGCAAATCCTCTGGCAGACCTCGGTTTTTATGTGGGCACGACAACGTCATGTCTGTTTCATGCTTCTTGATATGACCTTTTTAATCTCTCCAAAAGCCTGGCGTGAGGAGAACGAGGAAAGTAAAGATTTCCAGGCGCCCAAGAAGCATCGTAAGGGCAAGCAACCATTTTGCGCGATCGCTGACGGCTACGAAGTCGGTGGCGACTTCCCCGAGCCCCGGTCCTAGGTTGTTTATGCACGTGGCGACAGCACCGAAAGCCGTCACCTGATCCATGCCATCGTACATGAGCAACAGCATCACAACCGCGAAAGTGACCACATACGTCGTCACAAACGCCCACACCGCCAGCACAATATCGTCAGGCACGGTGCGTCCGTCTAGCTTCAGGGGCCGGACCATTTGCGGATGTATAAGCCGCTGAACCTCGATCGATGCTTGCTTGCCGAGAATCACGAAACGCACAACCTTCATGCCGCCGGCCGTCGATGCGGCGCAGCCACCCATGAAGCTCATAAAGATCAGCAGCATCGGCAGCAGCAGTGGCCAGACCGAGAAGTCATCGATGCCGTAGCCGGTGCTGGTGATCACAGATACGACCTCGAACAGGGAGTAGCGGAGTGCCTCGACCACAGTATCACGCGTACCGGTTTGATAAAGGACGAATGTCACGAGCACAATGGCACAGGCGACCGTCAGCAGAAAGACGCGCACTTCGGTGCTGCGCCGATAATGGGAGAGTTTTAAGTCTCGCCAGGCGGCAAAGTGTAGGCCAAAGTTGATGGAACCGAGGAGCATGAATATCACAGCGACCGCTTCGATTGCTGGGCTATCGTAATACGCAATGCTGGTATCGTGCGTAGAATAGCCACCTGTCGAAACGGTTGTTAGGCTGTGCGCCACGGCGTCAAATGCCGACATGCCGGCAAGCCAGTACAGCAACGCGCAGGCGACGGTGAGCGACAGATACAGTCGCCACAGCGCCTGCGCCGTGCGCGCTATTCGCGGCGTGAGCTTCGCGTCTTTGATGGGCCCGGGCGCCTCGGCTCTGAAAAGCTGCATGCCGCCCACCCCGAGCATGGGCAGCAGCGCGATGGCGGATACGATCACGCCGATGCCGCCGAGCCATTGCAGTTCCTGCCTGTAGAACAGAATGGAGGGCGCAAGCCTATCGAGGTCGACGATAACCGTGGAGCCGGTGGTAGTGAAACCTGAAGTCGCCTCGAAAACGGCGTCGGCGACGTCCAGGCCGAGAGCAACCACAAAGGGCAGGCTGCTGAGCGTACTCATCGTGACCCACATCAAGGCGACGATGACAAAGCCGTGGCGATTGCGGAGCAAATGTGGCCTGCTGCGGAACGGGAGCCACAACAACATCCCGGCCGCAAGCGTTGTCGCAAGGGTAGTCGAAAAATACACGAGCTGGCCGTCTTGGTAGATCAACGAAACGATCACCGGCGGCAGCAGCGCACCAGCGTACAGGACCAGCAGGATGCCGAGCGTGGTAAAGACCAGGGGGAACGGCATTGGGGTCTAAGAAAAACGTTTGCCGCAGGTGTTCAGGTAGAGCATTCGTGGTGCTGGGGACGACTACGTGATATTGTATGAAAATAGAATTTGCGTGCATGTAAAGAAAACGTAAGGTTTTTACAAATCCTTTATGCCCTATTGACTGTTGTCTGCCGTTGCACGGCTACCTAGCCCGTGTCCAACAACCAATCAAAGTTTGCTTACCTGCGCAGTCGATTGAACCCGGGTGCTTTTCGCAATCCACTCGCTAGAGCGCTGCCAAGAAAGCGCGTAGCTGCCTTTTTGGCATCGACCGTTGCGGTCGGCGTAGCTGTGGGGGTTGCACTCCTGCTTCAGCAGTTGCCGCATGGCAATCTTTCACTCGTCTTTCTGACGACGGTTCTCGTCGTGGCCGCGCGCTGGGGTCTGGCGCCGTCCATCTACGCGAGCGTACTGAGCTTTCTGGTTTTCAATTTTCTCTTCACTCCGCCGTTCTACACCTTTCGGGTAAGCGAGGAAGGTGATATTGCCACGCTGGTGTTCTTTCTGGCAGTGGCGGCGCTTACGGGTAATCTCGCCGCCCGCATGCGTACCGAGATGAGCAAAAACCAGGTTGCCTTGGGACGCATCTCCAACCTCTATCAATTCAGCCGCCGTATGGCGTCCGCCGCGAGCGCCGAGGAAGTACTGCAGGCCTTCGTTGATCACTTGTCGGGTACCTTTGAGTGCGCCGTCGTGGTGTTGTTGCCCGACGAGAGTGGGAAGCCGACTGCGCAGGCAACCAGCCGGGGCCGCTGGCAGCCCGATACACATGACGCGCAGGAGGCCGCTAGGGCGTGGGCGCGCGGCACCGGCAGCGGACAAACTCCATCGTGGCTGTTTCTACCGCTGGCCACCGCCCGCCGACAGGTTGGGTTGGTTGGGCTGGCGCTAGCGCACCTTGGCGACGATCCATTGGAACAGGTGCGTACCCTGTGCGATCAGGCGGCACTGGCGGTGGAACGCACCGCGCTCGTGACCGATCTGGAGGAAGCCCGAGTGGTCTCAGAGACCGAGCGGCTGCGTTCGGCGCTGCTGTCCTCAGTCTCCCATGATCTACGCACGCCGCTTTCCTCGATCATCGGATCGGCCACTAGCCTCATAGAGTACGGCCAGAGCCTAACCGCGGAGAATCAGCGGGAGTTGCTGCAAACGGTATTCGACGAGGCGGAGCGCTTGAACCGCTACATCCAGAACCTGTTGGACATGACGCGCTTGGGCCAAGGCGGCCTTAAGCTTTGCCGCGACTGGGTGGACCTTAACGACGTCGTATCAGGAGCACGGGAGCGGCTGCATTCCGAGCTCGCTGGTATCGAGCTGCACATCCATGTTGCCCCGGAGGTTGCTCTCATGTACGTGCACGGAGCATTCATCGAGCAAGCGCTTGTAAATATGCTGGACAATGCGGCACGGTTCTCGCAGCCGGGAGGCCGGATCGATATCGAGGCGTGGGTGCAAGGCGAGCGCGTCCTCATCGACGTCGTTGATCAGGGACCTGGCATCCCGGAAACGGACAGAGACAAGGTGTTCGACATGTTTTACAGCGTCCAACAACGCGATCGGCGCCTGCAGGGCGCGGGGCTTGGGTTAGCCATCTGCCGCGGCCTGATCGGCGCCCACGGCGGCGAGGTGTCCGCACTCCCGGGCCCCGGAGGAATCGGTACGCGAATGCGCATCATCTTGCCGCGCGGGGCGGTGGACGAGGATGACCAAGGTGAACGTCCACGCCGGGCTCAAGGGTAGGATCTTGATCATCGAGGACGAAGCGCAGATCCGAAAGTTTCTGCGCATCAGCCTTGTGGCACACGGCTTTGCGATCGCCGAGGCGCGCCTTGGTGAGGACGGCCTCGCCGTGTGCGCCGCGGAACCGCCCGATTTGGTGATTCTCGACTTGGGGTTGCCCGACATCGACGGGCTGGAGCTTATTTCCCGGCTGCGCGACTGGTCCACAGTGCCCATCATTGTATTATCGGTTCGCTCCGACGAGGCCGAGAAAGTGCAGGCGCTTGACCGCGGTGCGAATGACTATGTAACCAAGCCGTTCGGCATCTCCGAGCTTATGGCCCGCATTCGAGCGCTATTGCGCTCGCGCACTACTCCGGTGCGTGATGAGGCAGCGTTCCGCTTTGACGACTTAGAGATTGATCTCTCAAGGCGAAAAGTGAAGGTCGCAGGGTGCGACGTGCATCTGTCGAGAAAGGAGTACAAGCTGCTTAGGCTTCTTGCGACCCACGCCGGACAGGTGCTTACGCATCAGCAGATCTTGCGCGAGGTCTGGGGACCGGCCCACGCAACAGACACGCATTACCTACGAGTCCTCATCGGACATCTACGCCAGAAGCTCGGTGACGAACCGTCCCGCCCGCGATACATCGTCACAGAGCAGGGTGTTGGCTATCGGTTGATAGAATCCAAATCGGGGTAAGACCTACAGCGCATGAACCAGACGCACGCGATGATTCGCGCGTTGGAGTAGATGCCGACATATGGGCAAGGCTTGTCAAATGAACGACTGGATTTGAGGAAGAGAATCGTCGCGTAGAAGATGAAAGAACACTTCGCAGTGAATGCAATTGGCTGTTGTCGGGTTGCGAGGAGGAGGTACGTCAAATGATAGGTGGTTTGGGTTTTGGGCTCGTGATCCTCGTCAGCATCATTGTCATCGCAGTATGGCTGTGGAGCAATCCGCGCTGCACCGACAAAGTCGTCGGCAAGGACGCGCTCGAGATCTTGAAGGAACGCTATGCGCGCGGCGAGATCGATAAGAGCACATTCTTGGAACAAAAGCGCGAGCTCGAGAGCTGAGAGTGTTTGGGTAGGTCGACCGCAGCCGTAGACAGCTTCGGTCGATCTCGGGCAGCTCTAGCATAGATGCCCGAAGGGATCGTTATCTTGGTGGTTATTACGCCTACGGACTTGAGTTCAAACTGGGGACGCACAGCTAGATTTGCACAACGCTGGATACACCCCGCAAAACACCCCAGACAGCGCGTCGCCTTGGGGACGCCAAACGCACAAGAGTCCCACGGTTGACGTTGGGGCTCTTTTACGTTTGACGGTTTCACTCCAAGGGGATGAGAACCCCAAGGGTTCGACGCGGTTTGCCGGGAGCAAGCCCGAACGACCGAAGATCGGCCCGAAGGATGGAGTATAGGAGGTACGGAGTAATCCCCTTGGGGACGCCACTTAATCAATAGGTTACCAAAATGGCCGGAAGATTTACTGAGAATTTACTTAGAAAACGGTGCAAATCCCCCCGAATCTAGGCAGCGGTATTGCAAACGAGTCTTCTTGATCCATATCAAAGCGTCCGTCTGCCAGTAGTGCTCTATTTGTCGCGCCATTCGGCAGCTACCTAACTCAGTCAGGCCGACTGGGAGGGCACCATGAGCACAAACGGAACCCGGCGCTCGCCCCGAGAAGGCGGAGACGTTGCTTGCAATACGCATATACCTCGGCATGTATTGAGGCCGGGACTAAATGCCCCAAGAGTGCATCAAGGTCGCCTAACTCCAGGAGGGATGGCGATTGCGTGTAGGAAGAAACTCTGGCTGCTACTGTTTCTACCGACAACCCTGGTCGCGCAGGCTATCGACTTTAATCCATTGCCACACAATTACGTGGTTCTTCAGGATGGTGTTGAAACAGCGGATGTGGCCACACGAGCGGAAGCCGAGAATCTTGCCATGACCCTGAAAACTGCTTGCGGGAGCTGTGATGTCAAATATATTACCCCAGGCAGTTATCAGGTAGCCGTTGTTGCTCCACCACCACTCCCAACAGGCGAAGAAACTGGGCTAGATTTTCCAGGCAATGCTGCCGTCTCCTCTACGATGCGCTTCAGGTTTCGTAACCCTTTGCCGATCTATCCAGCAACATATATCTGGCGCGTCTATCCACGCTTCCAAGCATGTCATCCTGGCAATTATTACACTATTTTCTTCTGGGGCAACGATGACGGTCAGGGTAACCTTGATACCTTTCTTTGGAAAGGTAACGGCGAGGCTGATACGTATTACGGTGCCCATCCGTTCCCCGACCCTTCCCCCTGCTCATCCACGCATAAGTGGGAGATAGCAATTGAGCAAAACGATTTTCTGAGCCCCCAGGCCGTGCAGTGGGATCGCTGGTACACGCAAGCCTTCGTGGCTTGGGACGACGGTAACAACAAGCGCCACATCTATTACTGGGACCTCGATGATCCAAACTTGCGGGTGGAGCGCGTATCAGCGGGAACATGGGGCAATGATCAGCCGCCTTTTCCCTATCTAACGTTTGGCGACGCGCCGTGGGCGGATGCTTCGAGTTGGCAAGGCGAGGTGCTAAATGGAGTTCTGCGTGGTGTGCAGGTTTATAGCAGCGCCCTGTCTCTTGCTGAGATCCAGGCCGAAGTGCGGGCACCGCGCTCCACAACGGCGGGACAGAGCAGTATCTGGTACATGAACATCAACCCAACGCCCACGGACATTTCAGATAAGAGTGGCATGGGACACCATCCTGAGTGGGTGGGGGGCGAAAGGCCAGCGCTCTGGATTAGTAATAGACCACCACCTCCCACTGGCGAGATTTATTCGTTGCCTGAAACAGACTTCGCTGGAACGCCGGTAGTTGCAGGCAATTGGTCTATTCCCGGTCAATCTCTATCGATAGATTTCGAGGTCACACCAAGGTCCTACCCGACCGTGGATGCACGGATCATTAGCAAGGCGGTCGGTGACCAAGAACAGGATCATTATTTCATGGTAAGCATGTACAACGGGACGCTCAGATTCAGGCTCAAGACGAATGGGACCACAACGACGATGTTTAGTAACGCTCAGATTCCGCTGAACACCAAGACCGTCGGGCAAGTTACTTATGATGGACAAAGCATGTCGATCTTTGTGAATGGTGCCCTTGATGCGCAAGTTGGCAAGACGGGTGACATGGATGCATCTTCCGCAGAGGTATGGGTGGGCGGTAATCCTCCTGACAACTACAGTCCATTCGATGGGCTTATAAAAGTGACTGTTCGAGACCAGCCATGACAGCAGTTTAAGGCGCATCAGCAGCCGTATGGCCGAAACGCCGTTTTTCATTGATCTGCAGCGGGAGTGATGCCAACAGTGACAGCGGCGAAAATTCAAGCGTCCGTGGGGCTTCAGAAACACCGCCAGTGGCCAGCAAGCCAGCGTCAGCAGGGGGGCGGGAAATGAGGCCAAGGGTTACGGCGCTAGGGTGAGTGGGGGCATGAACAACACCGTGTGCGGCGCTACTGCTAGCATCAGCGGGGGAGAGCTGTGAAGTCAATGAAATGGCGGATCATGTCTGGGCTGTTGGCAACGCGGCAGGGCCAATAGGGGGTTGGGTGACAAGCAACGGACCGCCGGCGCCATAAACCTTGACTTTCAAAGTAGAAAAGGCCCGCACAGGGCGGGCCTTGTCTAAACAGGATTTTATTCGCTGTACTTTTAGCAATTAGAATTGCCAACATCCACCAATGGTATGGTTATCACCTTGTCCATACAATGGCGAGCGGCCGCGTTGGCGTTGGTTTCCTCAAGGAAGATTCGAGCTGTGCCGTCGCTGCGCAGCAAGTCCAGGGCAATTGATGGCGGTGGCGTTGGGGCTCCCGAACAGCGTGCCACCATTGCAGTTGATGGTGCCGTCAACGGTAACCGGCCTTGTCGGAGAAAAATCCGCCAGATTAGTCTGATTGATATTGATATCGCCGGTGACCGTCACGTTATTGGGGATCGTTGCCTGATCCCGCAGCCTCAACCCCGCGTCTCGAAGCATATTAACGTCGCCCGTGATGGACACGTCACGGAACTCGACGTGGGCCTTGTCGCGGGCCACGACTTCGCCAGACACCGTGCTGTGGCCCCCATCCTGGCGAAGCGTCGAGTTGTAGGCCACCTCTATAGCCATCCCCGTCGCAGTGGTGTTGGTGATGCTATTTTCCCCGCGCATGCGGACAAACGCATGACGGTAGACTCCGAGCGCGGCGCAGATATTGCTCGTCAGATTGGACACGATGGTATTACTTTCCAGTCGTGCACTCCCGGAATCGGTAACTGAGACATCACATTGCCCATTGAGGCTAATGGTGTTGTTTACGAGGTGCGCATAAGCGCCCTGCCGGACACTAACTCCGTCCAAGGCGTTGCTCTGAATGGTCGAGTTTTGGATTGTAACAGCGCCATTCGCTCTGACATCAATGCCCGTAGCACCCCCACCGCTTACGCTCAGGTTATCAATGAACACGCCTTGTGCCCGGATGACGATGGCTATGAAGGGTGCGGGTGCGGTCACTCCACCCCCGTTACCCCCTGTTAGCTGCACCTCGTCGCGCTCGATCGTGAAGCTCTCGGTACAGACGCCGTTGATCGTGACGAA
>CAYGAS010000241.1:0-3497 GCA_964347935.1 uncultured Nitrospiraceae bacterium
GCCGCGGCCCTTGCATAATCTTGGGCCTTGGATTATCTGAGATAAAAGAGGACAATTGGTTGATTGCCATGTTGGCAAAGGAAGTTTGTGCGCCAGGCCACCTGGAAAAGTTCCGCTAGAGCGCCACTGACACCGCGTTTGATGCGCCTGCTTCGCGAAGCGGGCCTGTATATCCTCGGCGCGATCGCGCTGTATCTGCTGGTCGCACTCTGGACCTATCACCCCTCCGATCCGTCATGGTCACACAGCGGTCCGACGCATCAGGTGGACAACGCCGGTGGGCACGCGGGCGCATGGATCGCGGATCTGTTGTTCAATATCTTCGGCTACGCGGCCTACCTGTTTCCCTTGCTGATCGGTTTCGCCGCCTGGCGCGTCTACGTCCACCGCCATGATGTGAAACCACCGGACGTGCGTGACAAGGCCATTACGCTCGCGGGTTTTTTGATGACCGTGCTCGCGGGTTGCGCCATTGCCAGTCTTCATTTTGCCGCCCGTCAGGGTGACGTGCCCTTCGCCAGTGGCGGTTGGGTTGGCGAAGGTGTGTCCAGCGTTCTCGTGTTGGCATTCAGTTTTGTCGGGGCAACGATCTTCCTGCTGGCGTTGCTGCTTTCCGGTGTGACCCTGTTCACGGGACTGTCGTGGCTACGGCTGATGGACGTGGTCGGGAGCCTCGCCTTTCGCTTGGGCGATCAGGTGGTTTATCAGGGGTCTGCGCTGATCGATCGAGCACTCGGTTGGCGTGCCCGTCGCAAACGACATGAGGCCGTAGCGGTGGAGGAGAAGGTGCTGGCCGCGCATCCGCCGCCGCGCATCGAGCCGGTGATCGAGCGAGTCCAGCAGAGCGTACGCGTGGAGAAGGAGAAACAGGCACCACTGTTCGATATTCCTGCGTCGGCGCAATTGCCTACCTTGTCGTTGCTGGATGCCGTCGACAGCGAGCGTCGGCCACAGTTCTCGAGGCAGTCGCTTGAGAGCATGTCACGCTTGCTGGAAAAGAAGCTGCTCGACTTCAATATCGAGGTTCGCGTGGTCGAAGTGTTGCCGGGTCCCGTGATCACGCGCTTCGAGGTCGAGCCGGCAGCCGGTGTAAAGGCCGCGCAGATCACGAATTTGGCGCGCGATCTGGCGCGTTCCTTGTCGGTGATCAGTCTGCGGGTGGTGGAGAACATCCCCGGAAAGACCACAGTCGGCATCGAGGTACCAAACGAGCACCGCGAGACCGTCCGTCTGCGCGAGGCACTGTCTTCGGAGGCCTACGAGACCGCCGCAGCGCCGCTCTCGCTGGCGTTGGGCAAGGATATCGGCGGCAGCCCGGTGGTGGCCGATCTTGCCCGTATGCCACACATCCTGATCGCTGGCACGACCGGCTCGGGCAAGTCCGTGTGCCTCAACTCGCTTATCTTGAGCCTGTTGTACAAGTGTACGCCCGAGCAGGTGCGCCTGATCATGGTGGACCCGAAGATGCTGGAGCTTGCGGTATACGAGGGCATACCGCATCTGTTGGCCCCGGTGGTGACCGACATGAAACAGGCAGCGAACGCGCTTCGCTGGGCGATCGGCGAGATGGAGCGGCGCTATCAGATCATGGCCGCGCTCGGCGTACGCAACATCGCCGGCCACAATCGCAAGCTCCGGGACGCCGAAGAGCGCGGTAAGCCGATCCTGGACCCGCTGGCGCCGCTAGCGGAGGAGGCGGAAGCGCTGGCGACGTTGCCCTATGTGGTGATCGTCGTGGACGAGCTGGCGGATCTGATGCTGGTGGCCGGCAAGAAGGTGGAGGAGATCGTGGTTCGCCTCGCTCAGCGCGCACGTGCCGCCGGCATCCACCTGGTTTTGGCGACACAGCGCCCGTCTGTGGACGTCATTACCGGTTTGATCAAGGCCAATGTGCCCACACGGGTTGCCTTCCAAATGGCCTCGCGCGCGGATTCTCGCACCGTGCTCGACCAGATGGGTGCCGAGCAGTTGCTGGGTCAGGGGGATATGCTGTTCATGCAGCCAGGCCATGGGTTGCCGATGCGCGTGCACGGCGCCTTCGTGTCCGATCAAGAAGTGCATCAAGTGACCCGTTTTCTGAAGAAGGGCGCCGCTCCGCGCTACGATGAACGGATTCTTACAGGGGAGGCCTTGAGTGACGACAGCGATACGTCGTTTCTCGGTTTGACCGAGGTCGATGCCGAAGGCGATCCGCTGTACGATGAGGCGCTACGCATTGTGACCGAAAGTCGCCGGGCGTCGATTTCCGGCGTCCAGCGGCGGCTACGTATCGGCTACAATCGGGCCGCACGCTTGATCGAGCAGATGGAAAAGGCCGGCGTCGTCGGACCGTTGCAGCCAAACGGCAGTCGCGAGGTGCTGGCGCCACCGCCACCACCGATGTAGTTCCGATTCTGATTAGACCTCCGGCATCCGCGTCACGGGCAAGCTGGTATCATATCCGGCATCGCAGTCCACGACTCGCATGGCACAATCATCCATGAACGTTTTCGCCTTCGCAAAGCACCTAATCCGTCTGACCCTGTCCGGGGCGCTGGCCCTGGTCGCGCTGCAAGGGGCAAGCGCGGCCAAGACCGGACCTGAAGATCTGCGCCGCTTCTTCAAGGACGTCCAGAGCTTCACCGCCCGATTCAACCAAGTGGTGCTCGATGAGTCGCTCAACATGCTGCAGGAGTCGTCGGGAACACTATGGATTCAACGCCCGAACCGCTTTCGCTGGAATTACGATGCGCCGTTTGAGCAACAGATCGTCGGTGACGGTAAGAAGATCTGGGTCTACGACGTCGAGTTACGGCAGGTCACGGTACGCGCAATGTCGGGCGGTCTCGGTAACACGCCGGCGATCCTCTTGGCCGGCCGCGGCACCTTGGACGAAGATTTTTACGTTAAGTCGCTTGGCACGCAGGGCAAGCTAGACTGGCTACAGCTGATTCCGAAGTCCAAGGACGGCGGTTTCGAAGATATCCGTGTGGGCTTCGACAAGGGTAAGCTCCGCGTGCTCGAGATGATCGACGGGTTCGGGCAAACGACACGTATCACCCTGCGTAACGCCGCCGAGAACGTGGATATCAACCCGGACAAGTTCGTTTTCAAGGCTCCGCCTGGCGTGGACGTGGTGCGGGAGCGTGCCGCACGCTGAGACGTCCGTAAACGCCGCTAGGCAAGCCCGCGTATGAAGACCGAGCTCGTCAAAGACCTGTTTGCCCAAACCGCCGCGCAACCTTGGCAGCCGCTGGCGGATCGCTTACGCCCGCAGCGCCTGAAGGACTTTTTCGGCCAAGCGCACTTGCTCGGGCCCGAGAAGCCCCTGCGTCAGGCGATCGAAAGCAACGTCTTGCACTCCATGATCTTCTGGGGTCCGCCCGGAACGGGCAAGACCACCCTGGCGCGCCTCATCGCGCAGCGCAGCGGCGCCTACTTCATCAACATCTCGGCGGTGTTCGCCGGCGTGAAAGACATTCGTGCGGCCGTTGATGTCGCGGTGCAGGCGCGCGCCG
>CAYGAS010000242.1:0-15876 GCA_964347935.1 uncultured Nitrospiraceae bacterium
CGTTGTAGGTGCCACTGCCGAGCAGGAACCGGTCGGGATGGCGCAGCATGATTTCGCGCCATTCGGGATCGAGTGTCTCGCCGGGGGCAACATCGCCGCGATGGGAGATCTCTACCCAGAGGTGCGGGTAACGCCCGAGCATTTCGCCGATCGTTCCCGGCGGCGTGAACATACCCCCATGCGCCCAGATGATGCGCAGATCGGGACCCAGCGCGAACAGCTGACGGATCGCGTTCGTGTCGGACCGGGCATGCAGCACCAACTGATGCTGCTGGGCGAGCTCTACCATCCGGCGCACCACCGGCGTGTCTACTTGACCATCGAACAGGAAAAATTCCCCGATGCCGCGATACCTCCTGCTGCGGATTTCATCCTCGATGTAGGACTGCATCTTCGGGTCTGCAAACCAATTGTCGCGTTGCTCGCGCGTCTGGTAGGGAACCAGCATCGGGATCACGCGTGCCGGATCGCCACGATGCAGGCGCCACGTTCCTTCGTTCGGCAGGCTGCCTACGAGCAACCACGGTACGTTCAGTTCAGTCGCGGTATTCAGGATGGCTTTGACCGAGACCCGATCCCAGGAATCCTGATTGTAGTGCACCTGGGCGTCGAATATGGGCGGTTCGTGCTCTGGTTTCCACAGCGCCACCGTCAGGATAGCGAGCGGCAGACTGAGAAAGACTATCGTGCGCCCAATCCTGGTATGCATGAAAAAGCGTCCCAGCGCACTGCTCGAACGCCTGAGGGTGCGGATCATGTCCAAGCGCTGTCTCCTTCTCTGTCACGCGGAAAGAACTCGAACACCCTTTCCGGCACCGTGCATTTTAGGCCGTCGCGAAAAATGTGTCAGGAACCTTTTCTCCGCTTTGCCAGCTTCACCCTAAGCAGAGTAACCTTCTTTTTCACCTGCCAATCGCACCCAGGAGAGCACCATCATGACTGTCGAAATCGAAAAGAACGGTCCCGTCTGGACTGTGATCCACAACCGCCCCGAGGCCCGCAATGCCATGGATCCGGCGAGCGCCGATGCGCTGACGCGGGCGTTTCTTGATTTCGACGCCGACGATGAGGCCCGCGTAGCCGTGCTCTACGGCGCAGGCGGGGCGTTCTGTGCCGGCTGGGACCTGAAGTATGTCAGCACCCTTAATGAGGACTATCCGCTTGGCGAGCTCGACATCCCGCCGGCGGCAGCCCGCGGTAACGGTGGCGAAATTCCGCGCGGCCCCTTAGGGCCATCGCGACTTGAGCTCGATAAGCCGGTGATTGCTGCCATCGCGGGACCTGCGGTGGCCGGCGGCATGGAGCTGGCCTTGTGGTGCGATTTCAGGGTGATGCAGCAAGATGCGTATCTCGGTGTTTACTGCCGACGCTGGGGCGTGCCATTGATCGACGGCGGAACCGTCCGTCTGCCTCGCCTCGTCGGCCAGGGCCGTGCGCTCGAAATCATTCTGACGGGCCGCAAAGTTCCAGCCGAGGAATGTTTGCGAATCGGTCTTTGCGAGTATCTCGTGCCCAATGGCAAGGTACGCGAGAAGGCGGAAGAGCTTGCGCAAGACATCGCGCGTTTTCCACCCGTGTGCGTGCGAACGGACCGGCGTTCGGCCATCAAAAGTCAGGGTCTTCCGATCCGCGAAGCCATGATCCAGGAGTGGTACAACGGTCGCGAGGCGCTGGTCAAAGACGGCGTTGCTGGTGCCGCACGGTTCAAGAGTGGCCTCGGCCGTCACGGCAATTTTGAAAAGATCTATTGAAGTGCCTTTAGCATTACCGTTTGTTGGCGAAGCCACTGCTCGATCGGCAAGATGCTGGGAATGATCTTTGACAGAGTGCTGATCATTGCATAACGGCAGGTTTTTGCAGTTCTGCCAATGCTCGCAAGTGAATTTCCGCCTCGGCTTGTTTTCCTGCTTTCAGCAGGAGGTCAGCCAGTGTGCGCCGCGCCGCAGCAAGAGTGGGGTCGAGCTCTACCGCCTTGCGCGCGGCGGCAAGCGCGCGTTCCGGTTTGTGCACTTTGCTCAAGACCCGGCTGTAGTCGACATGCCCCATGGCGCTCTTATCGTAGACTGACAGTGCACGTTCCAGGAGATAGGCCTTTACGCCAACGTTTGCCTGCGAGGCGGCGATGTCGGAATAGTGCAGAAAGATACGGGCCCGCAAGCTCTCATTCCAGGGCGCAAGCGCGAGTGCCGTTTCGTATTCACGAACTATCTCCATCCCTGACACCGGCCCCGTGCTCAAGCTTAGGCGATAGCCGGCGAGGTAGGCCTGCTCGGCGTCCAGCGCCCGAATGAGCCTCCTCGCTTCCTGCTGGTCGCGTACGGCGATCGCCGCCAGAAAGTCGGGTGCAGCGGCACGCTTAAGCGCCGCAATAAATTCTATGTTCGCGGCGGACCGCTGCTTGACCGGAATCGCATAGTCCCGTGGCGAGTAGAATTCATAGCGTGGATGCACCAGGGTATTCTCGGGCGCATTACGCACCGCCTGGCGAATGAAATTACCGTCGGCGACGAACTGGGCCACCACCGATTCCGGCGTCGTGAGGCCGTAACGTGCGAGCCCAGCGAAAGTCTCACGCTCAGACTGCAGGACCCGGTGGATGCGACTGCTGTCGAGCACGATCTTTTCATCCGAGCCGACCAGTATCGTGTTCGAGCCGCTGTCCTTGAGCGCGGGCATGAAGTAGCCAAGCAGCACATGGGGAAAACTGTTGGCGAAAGTCTTCAGGACCATCTGGTATAGCCGCGGCGGCAGGTCGGCCGGTACCCACTGAACTACAATGCCGCCTGGCGCCAAACGTTGCCGTAGCAAGGCATAGTATTCCCGTGAATAAGAAAATCCGTTGGACGCGTATTCAAGCGCCGTCTTCTCGTCGGCCGAGATCACGCGGTAGCGCTCAGAGGTGATCCGCAGGTAGTTGGCGATGTCGTCGATCACGACGCGCACTCGCGGGTTGAACAGGACCCGATGATTTTCGCGCGCGAAAAGCGCGGCGCCGGCGACCACGCTTGGTTCAATCTCAACGGCAGTGATGGCTTTCACGCGGTCATAGCGGATGCTTTCACCGACCAGCATGCCGGAACCGAGCCCAATCGATAGTTCGGTTGAAACGTCGTCCCGAAGCAATTTGGGCAAGTGCGCCAACAAGAGTTGCTTATACTCCGTGAACGTGTTGCCGCCGATGACTATCCCGTCGATAGCCATGACCTTCTCGCGGGTGTCGGAATCGAGTGTGACCTTGGTCGTGGCCGACGGCCCGTCGCGGTAGAACAGAACCTGATGTGTGGGACGCTCAATCTCGGTGGGAAATTGGAAGTCGAGCGGCACGCGTGCGAGAACCAGCAGTGTGCCCACGGCTGCCACCGGTACGGCCCAGCGCAAATACCTGACGCCCGTCAGGCGTGTCGCCAGGAATGCCAAGCCAATGCAGGCATTCAGGGTTGCCATGAGCAGGATACCCCGCTGGATGCCGAGCCAGTACATAAGCACGAAGCCGGGGAGCAGAGCGCCGGCGACATTACCCAGTGTATTGCTCGCGTAGATCAGTCCTACGCGTTGACCCGTGTGTTGAAGGTCGACGATACCGGCACGCCCCACCAACGGGAAGGTCGCACCAATCAGTGTCGCCGGAACCAACATCACGAGCAGTGCGATTCCGAAGCGCGAGACCACGAGCAGCTTGACCTCGCTCACCGCTTCGCCCAGAAATTGGCGGATCGCTTGTGGCTCGAGCAGCGCGAACAATACCGGCAATGCGACCGCCGAGGACAGCGCGATCAACACCTGCAGCCAGCCAAAAAGGGCCACCCGATCTGCAACCCGATCCACGATCAGGCGGATTAAATAACTACCGAGCGCAATGCCGGCAATAAACGCGGTGAGCATTGTGGACAGCGCGTAGGTCGAATTTCCCAGAACAAAGACAAGCGAGCGCGTCCAATAGATCTCGTAGGCAAAAGACGTCAGACCGGAGATGAACAGACCGAAGAGAAGGAGCGCATAAGTTTTGTTCGACGGCATGGTGCCGACTGGCCCAGCCGGTAAAGACCTCGCGTCGGCCCGCGCTGCCGAGGCGGTGGGTAGCGGCGTTAACCGCTTGGACGCGGCCCAGGCGATCAATCCCAGGCCCAGATTGCCCAAGACTGCAATGTAGACGGTCACGTGGGTGCCAAAGCTCCCGATCAGGTAGAAGCCGCACGCGAGGATGCCGGCAACTGCTCCGAGCGTATTGATGGCATAGAGGGCGCTCAGGTCGGCGCCCGCCGCCGCGACTCGCCTGACAACAAACCGCGCAAGCACTGGCAGGGTCCCCCCCATGAGGAGGGTCGGCATCATGACAAGGCCGAAGGCAATGATGAAACGCGCCATCCCCAGCGTCATTTCGGATTGTCCCGAGATCTCGTACAGCGCTAGATAAAAGGGCGTAATCCGGGTGAGCAGAAAGTGTGCGGCGAGCGCCGCGGGACCAATGCCCATCTCCAAAATTGCGTAAACGCGCAGCGGGTTGGGGTAGCGATCCGCCGCTTTTCCGAGGAGCCAGCTTCCCAACGCAAGCCCGAGCATAAACGCCGCCAACACCACACCCACGGCGGTGGCGGTCGTCCCGAGGACATGCGTGAGCATGCGAACCCAGACGATTTGATAGACGAGACCGCATGCGCCGGAGACGAAGAAGAGGGTCAATACAAGAAGCCGCATGCGATGCCTTTTGTTGCTAGATACGCTGCCGAGCGACTGTAAGCTTGTGCTCATATTCGCCTGCAGCCACTGTCTTTTGCGACAGGCGTCACTCGTGTTGAGGATACTTGTTCGCCGCGCCCAGCTAAAGGGGTCGCCTGATGCAAGAAATCCCGCAAACGGCCGGCGCGCTAGGTCGACGGTAAGGGCTAAAGGATCTGAAACATGCGACAGCTCAGCGCATCCGCGCTTTGGCAAGCAGAAGCTCACGGCGCCAGAGATAAAGCCCGCTGCCAACCACTAGCGTGGCACCGGTCCACGTCCAAGGGCCGGGCAAGTCGCGCCAAACCAACAGACCCAGAACCACGGCCCACACCAGGCTTGCGTACTTGAAGGGCGCGACGAGACCGACCTCGCCGAGTCGGAACGACTCGATCATGAGTCCCTGTGCGAAACCGACCAGGAACGCGCTGCCGGCGAAAAGCGCGAGGTTCAGTGGCCCTACGGGAGCCCAACCGAAGGGTACGGTCAGCAGGCCCACGAGCGTAACCACTGAGGTCGATATCAGCAGGATCGCAAGCGTCGATTCACCGCCCGTCCCCATCTTGCGGGTGACGATATCGCGAAACGCGCCCATCAACGCCGCCAGCAGCGGGACGATCGCTGCCAGACGTATGAGCTCAGGCGTCGGGCGCATCATCAATACCACACCGGTGAAGCCGATAGCCACGGCGAACCACCGGCGCCATCCGACGGGTTCGCGCAACAACAGCGCGGCCAGCGCCGTGGCGAGGATCGGTCCTGCGAATGTGATTGCGATGGCGTCGGCAAGCGGCATCAGGGTCAGCGCGGTCACGAACAGGAATGTCGACAAAGACATGAGCCCGCCGCGGGTTAGCTGAAGGCGCCAGTTGTAAACGCGCAGGGCGCTGGTATGACGACGCGCTATCGCCCACGTAACGAGGATCACGATCACCAATGCCCCGCGCAAGCTCATCACCTGGCCCACAGGGTAGGTCTGAGCGAGCCACTTGATGATGGCGTCGTTGATCGTAAGCAAGCCTGAGGAGGCGACCATGAGCGCGATTGGACGGATGGCTTGAACGCTAGCAGCCGCATCGTCGCTTATCGATTTGTCGCTCAAATTCGTGACGCCCCCGGCGGCCAGCCCCGAGCGCGCCGTACGCGAAGGGGTTTGCAGTGAGAAATGCTCAGCGCACTATCCTTTGAAACCGTGAAGCGCAAGAGTAGCAATCTTCCTTGCCCGTTCCTACGGCTTTGCAATTGCAAACCGCGCGCGGGATCGGTGCACGCCGGCGCCGCCCGGGAGGTAGAAAGGCTGGAACAGCCCGGTGGTTGTCGGCCTTTCTTGACGCCGGAGGCGGGTGAGGGTAGATAAACAGATCCCATTGCGCTCTCTGCCTGGTCGGCGGCTGCAGCGTCGCAACGAGGATCGGTCTAGAACTCGGCAAGAATAGGGAGTAGACGGCAATGACAACTGCAACACCAAAGGCGAGCCCCAAGACGGCTGGTGTGCCGCGTACGCTGATGCTCATCGACGGCGCTCGTGTCGAAAGCGCAGCAACGGAGTTCCTGCAGGTCGAGAACCCTGCCACACGGCAGGCCATCGCCGAAGTGCCGCGGGCAAGAGAAGAAGACGTTGACCGTGCCGTGCAATCAGCGGCCCGCGCATTCGAAACGTGGAAACGCGTAGCGCCGCGTGAACGCGGTAAGCTGCTATCTAAGATCGCCGAGGCGATGGAGGCCCAGAGCGAATCGCTCGCGCGCCTCATTGCCACCGAGACTGGCAACGCGCTGCGCACGCAATCGCGTCCCGAAGCGAAAGCGTCAGCGGATATCTTTCGCTATTTCGGCGGGCTGGCGAGCGAGCTCAAAGGCGAGACCGTGCCGCTCGGCGAGCATTTGCTGAGCTACACGCGCCGCGAAGCGATCGGTGTGGTAGGCGGGATTATTCCTTGGAATTCGCCGGTGCTACTGGGTGCGCTCAAGATCGCAATGTCGATCACCGCCGGCAATACACTGGTGCTCAAGGCCGCCGAGGATGCACCGCTCGGCGTGCTTATGATGGCGAAGATTTGCGCCGACTACCTGCCGCCGGGCGTGCTGAACGTGCTGACGGGATACGGCGAGGAATGCGGTGCCCCACTCGCTCGTCACCCACTCGTGCGCAAGCTCTCGTTCACCGGCTCCACCGAGGTCGGCAAACTGATCATGCACGCGGCAGCGGATCGGGTCGTCCCGGTTTCATTGGAGCTCGGCGGCAAGAGCCCGATCATCGTGTTTCCCGATGCCGACGACGATCGCACTGTCGACGGGGTCATCGCGGGCATGCGCTTTACCCGGCAAGGCCAGTCCTGCACTGCCGGGTCGCGACTTTTCTTGCATCGTTCGATCTTCGATTCATTGCTCGGCAAACTGGCCGACAAGCTGGCCGCGCTCAAGATCGGCGACCCCACGGAAGAGGCGACCGACATGGGCGCGATTATCAACCGCAAGCAATTTGATCGGGTGTGCGCCTACATCGAGGATGGTCTACGTCAAAAGGACGCGCGTCTCTTGCTGGGCGGCCTGCCGCCGCGCGAGGGCCCGCTCGCCCAGGGATATTTCATTCAGCCGACGGTCTTCGCAGAGGTCCGAAACGAGTGGCGAATCGCCCGTGAGGAAATTTTCGGTCCGGTGCTGGTGGCCATCCCGTGGGAGGACGAGCAGGACGCCGTGCGCATGGCCAACGACAGCCACTACGGTCTCGCCGCCTATGTGTGGACGCACGATATCGGCAAGGCGCTGCGAACCGCGCATGCCATTGAATCCGGCTGGATCCAGATCAACCAAGGGCTTGGCCAGCTCCCGGGCCACTCCTACGGCGGGTTCAAGCAAAGTGGCATCGGCCGCGAGTACTCGCTTGAAGGGATGCTCGACAGTTTCACGCAGCGCAAGAGCATCACGGTCAATCTGGAACATTGATCCGGCAGACTTAAGGCTAGCCGTCGACGGCCGCGCGCATCGGCCACCGCGTGGCGCGCGGGAAATCTGACGGGAGTTTGGCGGGACACCTCGGGTGCCAAGGGTAGCGCCATATGACATGGCTTCTTCTAGCGTTGGCGGCGGGTATTGGCGCACTCGCCGTCGGCCTGATTGGGTTTGGCAGCAGCCTGGTGATTTTGCCAACGCTCGCCCTCGTCTTTCCGACCATGTTCGTACCCGAAGTCGCGTTGCGTCTTGCAACCGGGACGACGATGGCCACCATGACGGTCGGTGCGCTCTCCGCCGGTATTGTCCAGGCGCGCGGCGGGCGCGTAGCCTGGCCTCTGCTTCGCCTCGCCATCTTGCCTTATCTCGCTGGCGCGCTTGCGGGCCCGTGGGGCGCGCGTTTCTTGCCGGCGCAAGCGCTGCGTCTTTATATCGCCACGATACTGGTCCTGCTCGGTCTGTGGGCACTGCGTGCCCGCAGCGGCGCTCCCACGCACGGTCGCGACTGGCGAGCGCACAAGGTCGAGATTGCGTCGGTGCTTTTCGCAATCGGGTTGGGGAGCAGCACGGCCGGTATTGCCTCGGGCGTATTTGCCATTCCCTATCTCAGTCGCTTCAGCCTGCCGCTGCGCACGATCATCGGCACCTCGACCTTCGGCGCGGCGCTCTATTGTGTATTCGGCACCGCCGGCTACGTCTCGGCGGGCTGGGGGTGGAACGAGCTACCGGATTGGTCGCTTGGTTTCGTCTACTTGCCGGCCTTCGCTGTCATGAGCGTGGCAGGCGCCATCTGCGGTCCCTGGGGGGTGCGTCTCGCCGGGCGAGTCAGCGAAGCTTTTTTGCGCCGCCTGCTGGCCGTGTTTCTGCTCGCGGCTGCTGCCGTTATCGCTTGGGGCACGTGAGCGTTGCGTAGAATTTACCGCGTTTTTTGAGATCGATCTGTGCCGGGAGCAGGCTGCAGACCCGTAGCGTCGAATCAAATGTGTCGCGGGTGAACTAGGGCAGAAGAGCTCCCTCCCTCTCCCACGGCGAAGGGAGGGAGCAGGCAAGGCTTACATTTTCGCTTTTTGTTTCCAGCTCGGCATCGGGTAGAGCACCTCGCAGGAGGCGACCTCGAACGGGTAGATGGTGCAGTACTTGCCTTGTTGCACCTGCATCAGGATGCCCTGGGCGTGCACGTTCTGGCCGTCGGCGCCGAACTTGATTCCCTTCCACGGTACGAGCAGCTTGTCGCCGGCGATATTCGTGTCGACAAGCGCCTGGCGAATCTTCTCCGGATCGGTCGACCCCGCCCGGTTGATCGCATCCATGAGCGTCATGAAGCCCGTGAACGCGCGCACCGGTACATCCGAGAGGTCGCGCCCGTTGGAGTGCTTCTTGAAGCGCTTGTTGACCTCCTGGATGAGCGGAATGTTCTTCGCCAGGTCGTCATTGTAGGGCGAGCGCGTGATGATCCCGTCCGCTTCCTTACCCATGGTCTCTAGAAAGGTCGGATCGGTGTAGCCAGCATTCTGGGCGATGAACAGCGTCGGGTTGTAGTCGAGCTCCTTGGACGTGCGCAGGAACAGCATCGCGTCCGAGGTGTAAGACGAAGGTAGGAACACGTCGGGTGAAGCCGCCTTCAAGCGCTGCACCTCCGAGGTGAGCGAGGTCGTCTTCGCGCGGTAGGAGATTTTTTCCAGGATTTTGTAACCTCCATTCTTTGCCAGCTCGACCTGTCCGCTGCCGCTATCGGTACCCCACAACGTGTCCTCGTGCAAGATTGCGACCGAATCCAGCTTTACGCCCTTTTTCTTTTGAAAGTCCTTCATGAAGTCGAACATAAGCGCGCTAAATGTGCCGTCGTGCGGGCCTGTGCGGAAGAACCATTTGAAGCCGCGCGTGGTGAGCTTCGGCGAGCTCGACTCGCCGTTGACAAACGGCACCCGGAAACGCTCGGCCACCTGACTCGCCGCCTGGGTGACGCTGCTGTAATAAGCGCCGTAGAGGGCGTGTACCTTTTCCTGCGTGATGAGGCGCTCGGCCTCGCCCTGGCCGACCTCCGGCTTACCCTGGTGGTCGACGACGACGACCCGCACCGTGGCGCCGCCCAAGCCGGTTAGCCCTTTGCCGGGGCCGAGTGGGACGTTGAGCTTGACGTCTTCGTTGATGATCTCGACACCGGTCTTCACGGCCGCGACCGCGTCTATGCCAACCTGAGCAACCGGGCCGCTCAGCGGATAAATCACGCCTATAACCACCTCCTGGGCAGCCAACGTCTGGCCCAGGGGAAACAGCGCAGTTGCCAAGAAGGCCCAGAGTGAAACTAGAAATCGACGTGTCATGGTGTTCTCCTCCTTATGGCAGTTCAGCATGAAGCTATCACTCAACTTTCACGGCGTGCACAACCACGGCCTTCTGTTCTGAGCCTTTTCAAACACTTAAATCCGCAGTGTCCATGCCGGAATAGGCCGTGATCACTATCTAGCACCCCAGGCAAAGTGTCAAGCGCAACCCGGTTGCACACGATGCGATCATGTTAGGATAGCTGCGTTGCGGACCCAGCAAGGACAAGCTCCAAAATAATCGGACCACCACAGGGAGAGCGCATGACTCGCGAGATCATCATCCAGGCCATCATCAGTGGGCTGTTAATGGGCTTCGTCTATGCCTTGATCGCCGCTGGTTTGAGTCTGATCTTCGGACTCATGGAGATCGTCAACTTCGCCCACGGCGAATTCATGATGCTGAGTATGTACCTGGCCTTCTGGTTGTGGGCGCTCTACGGTCTCGACCCGCTATATGTCTTGCTTTTAGTTGCGGTGCTGCTCGCGCTGATGGGTTTCGGCACCCATTACGGCATCATCCGGCATATCCTGGCTGCGCCGATGCTGGCCCAAATCTGCGCAACGTTCGGGCTGGCAGTTTTCTTGCGTGCGCTGGCGCAGTTCCTGTGGACGCCGGACTTCCGCACGATCATGAACCCGCTCGTAGAAGGGCGGGTCGAGATCATGGGTATCTACCTGGGCCTGCCGCAGATCGTGGCGAGCTTCGGCTGCCTGCTCGGTTTTGCCGCACTTTACTTGTTCATTACCCGCACCGAGACCGGCCTGGCCCTGCAGGCGACCGCTCAGGACCGCGAGGCTGCCTCCCTCATGGGGATTCCGACCGATCGTATGTACGCGCTCGGCTGGGGGGTCGGTGCGGCCTGTGTCGGGGTCGCAGGTGTGCTGCTGAGCACCTTCTACTTCGTGTTTCCGGATGTCGGGTTGCAGTTTGCGCTCATTGCCTACGTGGCGGTGGCGCTTGGCGGCTTTGGCAGCATACTCGGCGCGCTTGCCGCCGGTGTGCTCATCGGGCTGCTCGAGTCGCTCGGGGGATTGCTGATCGATCCCTCGTTCAAGCTGCTGTTCATTTTTGGGCTCTATCTTGCCGTCGTGGTGTTTCGCCCGCAGGGGCTGTTCGGAAGGTTTTGATGAGTTCCCCTTTGTCCGCGCTCTCGCAAGATGCGGCACGTGACCCGGCGCTGCAGGCCGCGCTGATGGCGCCTGCACGACCGCACCTGAGCAGGGCGCGCAAGCTCGGTGGCATCGGCGCTGTCGCGACGCTTATGGTCTATCCGTTCGTCTTCGACACTCCCTTTCCGCATCACGTCATGATCATGATTTTCCTCTACGCCCTTATGGCGCAGTCGTGGAACATTCTGGCGGGATACTGCGGGCAGATTTCACTGGGCCATGCGGTGTTTTTCGGCATCGGCGCCTACAGCTCGGGCTATCTGTTCGCGACCTATCAGCTTTCTCCCTGGCTCGGCATGCTGGTCGGGATCGTCATTGCCATGTGCATGGCGGTGGCGATCGGCATTCCTACGCTTCGGCTACGAGGACACTACTTTGCTATTGCGACGCTCGTTATCGGCGAGAGCGTGCAGATCGTGTTTCAACGCTGGGAGATGGTCGGTGCCGCGTCGGGGATTTGGCTACCCATCGTGCGTGAACAGCCATGGCTGAACTTCCAGTTCAATGAGTCGAAGATTCCGTACTATTTCATTGCGCTCGCTTTTCTGGCCCTTGCGTGCACGGCCGTGTGGTATCTCGAACGCTCGAAGATCGGTTTCTATTTTCGCGCGATTCGCGAGGAGCCTGAGGCCGCCAGCAGCCTGGGCGTGAACGTTTCTCTATATAAGGTATACGCCTTCATGCTCTCCGCCGCCTTTATGGCCATGGCCGGCTCGTTTTATGCCCAGTACGTGTTGGTGATCGATCCAGAGACCGTCTTTCCGTTGACGCTTTCGATCCTGGTGCTGCTTATTGCTGTGATGGGCGGGGTGGGGCGGTTATGGGGGCCGGTCATCGGCGCCAGCGTGCTGGTGCCGCTATCGGAGTTCACCCGCATCTACTTCGGCGGCACCGGCGGCACCGTGGACCTCATTGTCTACGGGGCTCTGATCGTGCTGATCTGCATCTTCCGCCCCTCGGGACTGCTCGGGATCATGACGGATCTGCGCGTCGGCGCGTCGGCGACGCAGGCGGACGGTAAAGGTCATGCTTGAGGTCAGTAGGCTGACCAAACGCTTCGGTGGCTTGGTCGCGAACGACGAGATCTCGTTCAGGCTCGAAGAGGGCGAGATCCTCGGGCTCATCGGCCCGAACGGGGCCGGCAAGTCAACGCTGTTCGAACTGATCACCGGTTTTTACCGTCCGGATGCGGGGGACATTCGTTTAGAGGGCGAGTCGCTGGCGGGTCTGCGCCCGGATCAGATCAGCCGCCGCGGTATCGCCCGCACCTTTCAGAAGCTGAGGCCCTTTCATGGTATGACCGTGGAGGAGAACGTCATGGTGGGCGTGCTGCAGCATACCGCCAACTTGCATGTCGCCCGCGAGCAGGCGCTGGCGATTCTGCTGTTCGTCGGGCTGCTCGAGCAGCGCCAAGCACGTGCTTACATGCTGAGCACGGGCCAGCGCAAGCGTCTCGAGCTCGCCCGTGCGATGGCGACGCGCCCGCGGCTGCTACTCATGGACGAGGTCACGGGCGGAGTCGATCAACGAAGTCTGCCGGGGCTGATCGAGCTGGTCGGGCGGCTGCGCGCGCAGGGTATGACCATGATCATCATCGAGCATAACATGCAGGTATTGATGTCAATCGCTGATCGCATCGTCGCGCTGCACCTCGGACAAAAGATCGCCGAGGGTCCACCCGATGCGATCCAAAACGACCGCAAGGTGATCGAGTCGTATCTCGGTCTGGCTTATGCTTAGTGTTTCCGACCTCGAAGTGAGCTATGGCGACTACCAAGTCATTTGGGGCGTATCGCTGGAGGTAAATAGGGGAGAAGTCGTGAGCCTGCTCGGGCCGAACGGTTCTGGCAAGAGCACAGTCTTCAATACGATTTCGGGGCTGCTCAAGCCAAAGTCCGGCACCATTGAGTTCGAGGGGACGCGCATCGACCACGTGCCCTCCTATGCCATCGTCGGTCGCGGGCTCGCCCACATCCTCGAGCGCCGGCGTGTGTTCCCGTATCTGACCGTTCGGCAAAACCTCTGGCTCGGCGGTTACAATGCGGAAGCGCGCGGGCACCGGCGCCAGACGCTCGAGCGGGTCTACGAGCTCTTTCCGCGGCTGCGCGACCGCGAGACCCAGCTCGCGCATTCGCTAAGCGGCGGGGAGCAACAGATGCTGGCGCTCGGGCGCGGCCTGATGTCCCGGCCTCGGCTGCTGATGGTGGACGAACCGTTCTTGGGTCTCGCCCCGGCGGTGGTGCAGGAGATGAAGCAGGCGTTCCGAAGTATCAACGCCGACGGCGTGAGCATCCTCTTCATCGAGCAGAACGTACAGGTGGCGCTGAGTATGGCGCACCGGGGGTATATCCTCGAAAGCGGTCGCCTGGTCCTTGCCGGGGACTCGGAGGCGTTGCTGCGCAGCGATGAGGTCAAGCGCGTATTTCTCGGCGGCTGAGGCTAAATTGCGTTTCTTTGCTGTTTTTTCGAAATCGCCGTCAATCAATAGCTTGTGAGCTAAAGCTAAGGTTCTGCTTGAGGGCCATTCGTCGGCCGTTTTGACCATTTTCTTGAATCATTCCCCGTCCCCAACTACGTTTTCCTTAGATACTGAAAATAAAACGGCCTAAGGGACGTGTGCCGTGAGCCGGTTGTATAAGGGCAAACGGGGGTTGCAGTGCAGGTACACGTCGCCGAATGGCCGCGCCGCGCGCGGTTGTTGTTCAGGTCCGCTGCCGCGGCGGTCACTGCGTTCTATCTCGGGTTCTGTGTTCACAGTCTCGCGATTGCACAAGCCGAACCCCTTCCCGATTTTGTCGTAAGCGCTGTCGATGCCCAGGGCGCGTCGACCGACGTCAATACCCTCTTGGTAAGCGGTACGCTTTCGGCCGAAATCGCTAATACAGGCACCGTGAGTAGCGGTGGCACGGTCGACGTGCTGGCCTTCCAAGATGCGAATAACAACGGCCGCTTCGACAGCGGCGTGGATGGGTTGCTCGGGCAGTCCACGGTGGCCGCCCCCGACGCGGGGACAAGCGCTGCGCTGTCGATCGCCATCACCGGACAGCTTCCCTTTCGCGACGCCCCGATTAATGTGTGGGTCGACAGCGCGCAGAGTATCAACGAGAGCAACGAGGAAAATAATGTCGGCACCTCGGCATCGTCGTGCGCGATCGATTTCCCCCCTGATCCCGACGGGACCGGGATAACCGTAGCCTCCGGGTTCACCGTTAGGTATTTCGCCTCGCAGGTGACGGACCGGCAAGGCCCGATCTCATTGACCTTTGACAGCAAGGGCAATCTGTTTATGGCTCCCGGGAACGAGGGCAAGATCGTCAGGTTTGCCGCCGGCAGTAACGTCCCCGAGCTATTCGGGGCCGTCGGCGTTAGCGATCCTGACGGGGTCGCTATCGACAGTCAGGACAACGTCATCGTTAGCGGCGACCCCGTGACCAAGTTTACGCCCGAGGGCGATGTAATCTGGCAGGTAAGTTGCCCGATCGGGAATATCCAACTCGTGACGGTGGATCGCGATGACAATATCTATGTCGGCTCATTGGGCGCTCAGATATGCAAGATCGCACCCGACGGCTCAAGCTTCGTCACTCTCGGAAGCTTTAACCAGCCGAGCGAGCTTGCCGTCAGTCCTGATGGGTTCCTGTACGTCTCGCAATTAGGCGCGCGTAACGTCGTCAAGGCGACCTTGGATACCGCCGAAATAGTGGAGATCATCAACCAGCCGATCTCTGCCAACCAGCCAGCCTTTGATCGCAATGGCGATCTTTTTGTTGGACAGCGGACTGGCGTATTCAAGATTGACTTGCCGGAGAAAACCATCAGCCCCTTCGCCAGCGGGTTTGGTCTGGCCCGCTCGCTCGCCTTCGATCCGGAGGGCGATCTTTTTGTCGGCGATGCGACGCGCAAGACCATCTATGCATTCCCCGCCAACCGGCATTTGGATCTGACGGCGTCGCTTCTGCGTGTGGTCTCCGATAGCGTTAGTGGCACGGGCTTGCGCGTCCGGGTCGGAAATGCCGGCCGCTCCCCATCCCGCGACGGCCTGTTGATCTCGTTTTATGAAGGCGATCCCAGTGCTGGCGGCGTGTTGCTGGGCTCGGTCACGACGGGGCCGATCGACGCCGGTGGCTTCCGTGACGTTTCTCTTGACGGCATTAGCGGTTTGCCGGGCACTGCCGACCTGTTTGCGGTGGTCGACGCGACTAACGAGGTTCCCGAGTGCAACGAGGCCAACAACAGCGTCCAGCTCGCAGGAGAGGTCATCGCTCGCGTCGGCCAGATCGCGGTGTCCACGGATCGGGCCACTTATGGCGCGCTGATGCCAGTATTTCTGCAGGCACAAGTGAGCAACAACGGAAACTTGGCCGACGTCGTGTACGTAACGCTGCAGGTCGAAGATCCAAGCGGCAATCTCATCCAGGACTTTGGCGCGCAGGAGGTCGGGCCCCTAGGGTTGGGCGCGTCCGTGGTCGTCAACGCGGAATGGAATACCGCCACCTTCGCTGCTGGCATGTATCGGGCCCGCGGTGTGTTGTATGCGCGCGACGGCAGCATTCTGAGTGAAGCGACGAGCGGGTTCGAGATCCGCCATTCGGACACGCCCGGCGAGGTCGTGGTGGCCGCACTGCGCACCACGACGGACCGTACCATTTATCACACCACAGATGTTGTGCAGCTACGTGATCAGGTCGGCAATCTGTCGGTCGATACGATCCTT
>CAYGAS010000243.1:0-1900 GCA_964347935.1 uncultured Nitrospiraceae bacterium
ACTATTTTTTGCGCTGTTGCGACAAAAGCCTAAATCTGTTGTATCTTTACAACAACAAATCCCTAACGCTCCACGCAACCTAATGCCCCCCACCTCTCGTCTCACTCTTGCCTCTTCCGACAGCCTCCCGAGATACTTCGGTGGTGCCCATGACCGCCCTTTCCGGATCCTCGCATTCCCCCTCGAGAAAACCGCGCCATTCTGTCCCACTCAAACCTGTATGATCAGTCCGATCGTCCTCGCTTTCGGGAGGGGTGTCGTAATCGATGCACGAATGTACCCCTGGTGTCCCGCGATCGCGGCCATGATATACGGCTGAGGTATGTGGACACCTAGCCCAGGCATTCGGCATCCTTGAAATTAATTAAAAGGTGGTTCCGTGGAACGCGTAACTGAGCCATCCGTGACAGAAATCGAGCAAGCGCTTACCCATCAGAAAGCTGGACGCCTGAGAGAAGCCGAAGACATTTATCGGCAGATCCTGAAATGCCAGCCCGAACATGTGGAGGCGTTGCACTGGCTCGGCGTAGTCGCATTGCAGCGCGGCCAGTACCTGTCGGCAGTCGAGCTTATCGGCAAAGCGTTGGTGCGTAGCCCCGAGTATATTGCGGCACACAACAACATCGGTCTTGCCTGGCAGGGAGCTGGTCAGCTTGAGCAAGCGGGCGCAGCTTTTCGACAAGCGCTGTCGCTAGCACCCGGGGATGCCGACATCGAAGTCAATCTCGGCAAGGTTCTGTTCGAGCAGGGCAAACTCAGTGACGCCGCAGCAGTTTATGGACAGGCAATCGCGCACGCACCGAATCTCGCCCTAGCTTACAGCAATCTCGGCGGCGTTCGCCTCGCGCAGGCGGAGCATGCGGCCGCAATTGCATGTTTCCGAAAGGCGATGGCGCTGGAGGCGGATCACTACGCGCATTCCAACATGCTTCAAGCTATGCACTACCACCCGAACCTTAGTCCCGTCGTCCTATTTACCGAAGCCCGCCACTGGAATGAGCAGCACGCGGCGGCGCTGCGCGCCGCGTGGCTCCCACATAACAATCCCCGTGACCCTGAACGCCAACTGCGTCTGGGATACGTGTCGGCCGACTTTCGCTGTCATCCCGTGGGTTGGTTTATGCAGCCGGTTTTGGCGCACCATGACCGTGCCCAATTCGAGATCTTTTGTTATGCGGGCGTGCCCCGACCGGATCCCGTGACGGAGCGCTTCCGGTCGACCACGGATCACTGGTGCG
The DNA here is from genome assembly GCA_964347935.1 of uncultured Nitrospiraceae bacterium. Classification (GTDB taxonomy): domain Bacteria; phylum Pseudomonadota; class Gammaproteobacteria; order Acidiferrobacterales; family SPGG2; genus SZUA-472. Next base: position 1,239 of record CAYGAS010000243.1, read on the forward strand.
ACGCCTTGACCCTTAGCGACGCCAGCCTCGCCGAGAAAGTCCGAGAGGACCGCATCGATATTCTCGTTGACCTGTCGGGCCATGCCCGGGGTCACAGGCTGCTGACCTTCGCCCGCAAGCCGGCTCCCGTCCAAGTAACGGCAGGTGGACACTACAGCACCACGGGACTCGAGGCGATCGATCATCTGATCACTGATCGCTACCACGCGCCGGAGGGCAGCGAGCGCTATTTCAGCGAGACCCTCGTTCGAATGCCCCACGATTACATCTGCTACGAGCCGCCCGTTTACGCGCCTGCGGTGGTCGCGCCGCCGGTGCTGCGGCGCGGCTATGTCAGCTTTGGATGCTATAACAATCTGGCCAAGATCAACGAACGTGTCGTCGCGGTTTGGGGTGGGATTCTTAAAGCCTTGCCCACCGCAAAGCTTAGGCTGCAAACGCACCAGCTCAATGACCCACCAACGCGTGCGCGCTTAAGTGAACTATTTGCCGCCCGGGACATTGAGACCGAGCGGCTCGACTTCCATGGCTACCTGCCACATGAGCAACTCCTCGCCGCCTACGCCGAGATCGACATCGCGCTTGACCCCTTTCCCTACTCCGGTGGGTTGACGACGCTGGAAGCGCTGTGGATGGGGGTGCCCGCGGTGACGCTCAGCGGA
>CAYGAS010000244.1:0-18465 GCA_964347935.1 uncultured Nitrospiraceae bacterium
AATGGTGAGGAGGGTGTGCGCAAGGCGAAGTCGGAGAAACCCGATCTCGTCTTGATGGATATCGTCATGCCGGGCATGAATGGGTTTCAGGCGACGCGGTCGATCAGCAAGGATCCGGCGACTGCCACGATCCCCGTGATCGTCTGTTCCTCGAAGGACCAAGAGACGGATAAGGCCTGGGGGCTACGACAAGGCGCCAAGGATTATATCGTCAAGCCGGTTACCGAACGTGAATTGATGGAAAAGATTAAAGCGCTATAGGAAATGACTGCGAGCGCACAGGATCCCGTTGATCTGCTCCGGCGCATGGAGCAGGCGGTCATGGAAAGGGCGCCCCGCCTCCCAGAGGAGGCGCAGGGACCCGCGCTGTGGACTGGCATTGGTTTTCGTCTGGGCGATCTATATCTGGTGGCGCCGCTTGGCCATATTGCCGAGGTACTCCCCTGCCCGGCCGTCACGCCGGTGCCTCGCACGTTGTCCTGGATTAAGGGCGTTGCCAATGTGCGCGGGAACCTGCTGACAGTCGTCGATTTGGCAGAGTACTTCGGCAAGGAACCGGTGTTACAGGATGAACGCGCGCGACTGCTGGTCATGAACTTGGAGACGCTCAGTACGGGGTTGTTAGTGAACGAAGTGTTCGGACTTCGGCATTTCGACGAAGAGTTGGAGTCCCAGGATGCGGCGCCAGTCGACGACCCGGTGGCGCCGCATTTGCGGGGCGCGTTTTTGCGCGAGGACGTGCTGTGGGGAGTGTTCGATATTCACTCGCTGGCGAACAGCAGCGTATTCATGCACGTTGCCGCATAACTGTAGCAGCAGGCCGCATTAAGGTCGGTCGGCAAGAGGCGGATGGGCTTGCGACCCCGTCCCCATGCTACGTGGAGAAGAGGTATGGACTATGGCCATCGTAAAACTACCTAGAGCCCGCCAGGGTACGAACCTGGAACAACCCTCCGAGGAAATCGTTGATCTTGCGGCGGAGGAGATTCAACTGGACGAAACCGGGGAGTACGTTGACATAGAAGCACGGCCCCGTTCGATCCTGTCGTGGGCGAGCACGATAGGCCGTCTGCCGGTGGTGCTGCCCGCCCTTGGGGTAGGTCTGGTGCTGTCGATTATCGGCGCTGTCTGGCTGCTTTATTTGAACGGCGAGGCCGCGGATCGTCACGCCAAGTACGTCGAGCAATCGAGTCAGTTGCTCATGCTCTCGCAGCGGCTCGCCAAAGACGCGCGCGAGGCAGTGCGCGGCGAGGATAGCGCATTTCGCACACTCAAAACGGCGCGTGATCGTTTCGACAAGATCATAAACACGCTGAAGGGCGGTGACGCCAAGCTCGGTATCGGCCCCAGTCCTGACAGCGTCAAGCCGGCGCTGGACGGGCTCACGCAGGTTTGGTCACCGCGGGTGAAAGAGGGTATTCGCGGCGACATCGACCAGATTTTGGACCAAAAGGACAATATGCTCTTGCTGCGCAAGAATCTTACGTCCATCAACGAGCGCACGCCGGTGCTGATGGACAGGGCAGTCGAACTGGCGGGGATTGGTCGACGTAGCGGGCTCGAACAAAACACCCTTCACGACATAATCGGGCTGCAGGCCCTCGGTTTGAGCATCGCCATGAACGCCAACATCTTTGCCCAGGGGACGGACACGGCCGCCGTCGCCGCCGCACAGATGGGCAAAGATGTGCGCAGCTACCGCGACACGCTCACAGCACTAACTGATACGGCCACGCAGCCCCTGCGCATCCGCGTGGACGCCGTGCGCGGCGTGTTTGACGAGATAGAGTCCAATGTTCTGGGGATCATGGACAGTGCGCCCGACTTGATCGTGTCACAGCGCGCGAGCGGCTTTGTTTTCAAGAACAGCAATCTACTGCTGAAGAAATCGGAAGACCTGGTCGACGCCTATGGCGCGCTTGTTTCGCAGCGCGCGTGGATGCCCCTTGCCACCATCGCGCTGGCCGTGCTGGGCTTTGCGTGTTTCGGCCTCATGGGCTGGAAGTTCCTCAGTGATGAAAAGGTGCGGGCGGAAGCGAGCGCGAACCAGAACCGTGCTACCCAGGATGCCATTCTCAAGCTGCTTGACGAGATGGGTGATCTGGCCGACGGTGACCTTACGATTCAGCCGGAGGTCACAGAGCAGATCACCGGCGCCATTGCGGACTCGATCAACTTCGCGGTCAAGGAGATGCGCAACCTCGTGTACCGCATCAAGAATGCCGCGCAACAAGTCGCCGTCGAGTCCGAACGCAGTCGCCAGACGGCCACCGAGCTCACCGAGGCCACGTTGCGTCAGGCCGCACAAATTACCGACACGACCGACCGCGTTATGGAAATGGCCAGTCGAATGCAGGACATGTCGAAAAGCGCCGAAAACTCTGCCGAGGTGGCGCAGGGCTCAGTGGCAACGGCCAAGCGCGGCGCCGAGGCCGTACAGAACACGATCCACGGTATGGACGAAATGCGTGAGCAGATCCAAGAAACGGCCAAACGTATCAAACGGCTCGGTGAGAGCTCGCAGCAGATCGGCGAGATCCTCGAGCTGATCAACGATATCGCCGAGCAGACCAACATCCTGTCGCTGAACGCGGCGATTCAAGCGGCCATGGCGGGCGAGGCCGGCCGCGGTTTCGCTGTGGTGGCCGACGAGGTGCAACGCCTGGCCGAGCGCTCGGGCGAGGCGACTAAGCAGATCAGCGCCTTGATCAAAACTATTCAGTCAGATACCAACGAAGCGGTGGCGTCGATGGAGCAGACCACCAACGGCGTGGTCGAGGCGACCCGTCTTGCAGACGCTGCAGGTCAGGCACTGGGCGAGATCGAGTCGGTCTCTGAGCAGCTGTCGGACCTTATCGTAAAGATCGCTCACGATGCGCTTGCTCAGTCTGAAGTTGCGACCTCTGTCTCCGGCAGTATGGCCCAGATCAGCGAAACCACGAGCCTTACCTCTTCGGGTACGAGGCAGACGGCGGAGTCGATCGGCAAGTTATCGGATCTTGCTCGCGAGCTGCAGGCTTCAGTAGCCGGCTTCAAGCTGCCCGCGTAATTGGCTGGTGAAAAGGCTGGTCGTAACGTCGCGGGCAGCGGCAAGCGTGCGTCGCAGGGCGACGCGATGATGGTTTATGAGCACGACTAGCAAACTCGATCCGAACACGCTCAGCTGGGTCAAGGCCGAGATCGACGAGAGCCTGCGCCAAGCGCACGTGGCGCTCGAGTCCTTTGCCGAAAACCCCTCCGACCACACGCGACTGCGTTTCTGCGTGACTCATCTGCACCAGGTGTTGGGCACATTGCAGATGGTGGAGCTCGACGGCGCCGCAATGCTCGCGCGCGAAGCAGAAGGCATGGCTGACGCTATCCTCAACGAGCAGGCCGAAGCCAACAATGCCAATCTGGAGCTGCTGTCGCGCGCTATCTTGCTGCTGCCGGATTATCTCGGCGGACTGCAATTCGGTCGCCCCGATAGCCCGCTCAAGCTCTTGCCGTTGATGAACGAGCTGCGCGGCGCGCGCAGTATGGAACTGATATCCGAGGAGGAGCTCTTCACGCCGGATCTGTCCATTAGGCCGCCGCCACGGGAGGGCAAAACAAAACTATCCGGGCCCGAGTATGCCGAACTCGCGCAAAAGTTGCGCCCGGCTTTTCAGGTAGCGCTTTTGAACTGGCTGCGTGACAGCGATGGCAACAAGGCGCTGGACACGATCGCCAGTTCTGTCGAAGAGCTACAAGTCAACTCGCCGATCGGCGTCGTCGAGCAGCTGTTCTGGGTGGCCAGCGGGCTGTTGGAGGCATTGCAGTCAGGTGGCCTGGAGCCGACCAACGATCGCAAGAAGCTCGTCGCCCGGCTCGATCAACAGATCAAGAAGATCATCGATGGTAGCGAGAAGGGCGCGTTACGCGCTGGGTCGGAAGCGCTCACAAAGTCCATGCTGTTTCAGCTCGGTCAGGCCGGGTCGGCCGGCGGAAGGGTGGCTCAGCTGAAGCGGGCATTTGATCTCTATGCCCTATTGGGGACGGCGCCCGACGACCGCGGCCTTATTAGCGAGCTGCCGGAAGCGAAAACGGTCGAGTCCGTCTCCACCGCACTGAACGAAGAGATTAAGGCGGCGCAGGAACTTCTGGCGGCCTACTTCGATCCTGATCAGGACGACGTCGATTCTCTCGAGCCTTTGCTCGGCCAGTTACGGAAGTTCTCCAGCACGGTCGATCTGCTCGGTATTCCTGAGCTCAAGACTTTAGTCGATCAGCTCTACGCAGTTGCCAACGCAGTCGTTACCGGTGAACTCGAGCCTAACGAGGAAGTTTCCATGCGCATGGCGCAGGCGCTCCTGCTGATCGAGAACTGCTCGCGTGACATCTGGGCGCCGAATTGGAAGAAGCAGATCGATGACTGGACACGGGCCTTAAAGGGACTGCTGTCGGGTGATGTCGGAGATGTCCCTGAGCTTCAAGGCATTGAAGTCGCCGACGTGAGCGAAACCGAGTTCGATGAACTCGTTAGTGTCGTCGCCAGTGAAATAAACACGACGCTTGGCAAAGTCGAGGAAGCCGTGGAGGAATTTGCCGCGAACACCTCGGAGCTTTCGCGTCTGGACGAAGTCCCCATGCATATGGCGCAGATCCAGGGTGCGTTGCAGATGTTGGGCGAGGAGCGCGCATTGCAGTTGGCCGATGTAGTCAGCGCGCATGTTGACGATCTGCGCCTGGGCAAGTTGCCACCTACGCAGGCCGTGCTCGACGCGCTCGCCGTGTGCGTCGGTACGCTCACCGCTTATGCCGAAGGCTTGCAACACGGACGCATGAACATTGATGATCTCATGGACGCGGCGGCGAGCGATATGGGCTCGGCAGTGCGGGCGGCGCAGCTCGGTGAGGTGGACCCGAGCACGTTGCTGGACAACGTGCAGACGCAACTGCGGCGATGGTTTGACGACAGGAGTGATGTCAAAGCGTTGGGGGCCGTCCAGCAGGGACTCGACGACGCCGCCATGCTCGCCGTAAGCCAGGGCCAAGAACGTATCGAGCGTATAAGCAGCGAGGTTAACGCCTTGCTTGCCATCGTCGCCGAGGATCCCGCACAGCTGTCGCCCGAGGTCAGCGACACGCTCAAGCAATCGGTCGAGGCGTTGGTCGTGCTCGGTAAGCAGCATCTGCGCCGCGGCACGGCGGCAGAGCCGGCGGCACTCGATGAGCCGGCAGCGGTGGCGGTAGGTGAGGGCGAGTTTGAGGAGAGCCTCATCGCCGAACCCCCGGCAGAACCCGACGCGTCGCCGCCCGCCACGCCCGAGCCGTTGCCCGTGGCCGAGCCCCTGGCCGGAGTCGAGTTGCCCGAGGCGGCGCCGGCGGAAAGCGTTGAGCAGCACGACACGGCGGTACCGTCGCAAGCATTAGAACAGGCGTCGTCGGTGGTCGAGCCCCCGTCCGTGGTTGAGTTGCCCGAGGTACCGTCGGCTGAAACCGTCGAGCGGCAAGAGACGGTAGCACCGCCGCAACCGCCAGAACAGGCTTTGCCAGCGCCGCTCACACCAGCCACGACCTCTTCCGAAACCGCTGTCGGTGCGGATATCGATCCGGAATTACGAGAGATCTTCATCGACGAGGCCAAGGAAGTGCTCGAGAACATCGGTGTCCACTTGCCGCTGTGGGGTAACAACCCGGAAAACGCCGAGGCTTTGGCCGAGGTGCGACGTGGTTTTCACACCCTGAAAGGCAGCGGACGCATGGTCGGTGCCTCAGCCATTGGCGAGCTCAGCTGGGCGGTGGAGCACTTGCTCAACAAGGTGCGCGAGCGAAAGATTCCGCACTCGGCAGCCATCGTCGAGCTGATATCAGCCGTGACGGATGTGCTGCCGGTCATGGTCGCACAGCTCGAGGGCGGGCCGCCGCCCGCGGCGGATATAGCCGCGCTCGAGCAGCGAGCACAAGCACTTGCCAGCGGTGAGCCGGTGGTCGACGCGCCCGCCCCCGTTGCCCCGACACCGCCGCCGGCACCGGTGGTTTCTGACGAGACAGCGCCCGAGCCCTTTCCAAATCTCGAGCACACTTTGCTGCAAATCTTCACCACCGAAACGCGCAGCCTGCTGGAGACCATCGGGCAAGAGATCGCAAGTTGCCGTGAAGGTGGCAGTCGCTGCCTGGTGACGCCGGCGCTACTGCGCGCGACGCACACCCTGCAGGGAAGCGCGCGCTCGATCGGACTCAAGCCGATGTCCATCGGCTGCGGCGAGATGGAGCGGTTCCTCGAGGCATTGCAGGAATCAGGCTTGTCTCTGGAACCAACGCACTTGGCGCTGCTCGACGAGATGATCAGTTGTGTGAGCGAGTTGCTCGATGTACTGACTGATGCTTCGCGCTCGGGCCCGGAATTGGCCAAGCGTTTCGAAGATCTCGCTGCCCGCCTGCGTGCAGAGATGGGTTCGCTGGCGGCATTGGAAGGCGCCACCCTGCCCGCGCCACTACCGCCCGAAGAGTCGGCGCCCGCCACTGACGAACCGGTCGCAGAACCGGAAGTGACCCCGATCGAAGCGGTGGCAGCCGAGGTGCCTCCCGTAACTCCGCCGCTCGAGCCACCTGCCGCGCTAGCCGACGTGGCTAGCGTCGGTATCGACGAGGACATCGACCCTGAGCTGGTCGACGTGTTTCTCGACGAGGCGGCCGACCTGTTGGCGTCGATCGAAGAGGCGCTGAGACAGTGGCGGGCGAATCCGACACGCGGCCAGGCTACGGAGGATCTCAAGCGCGCCCTACACACGCTCAAGGGTGGGGCACGCATGGCGAGCGCAATGAGTGTGGGCAATCTGGCGCATAACACGGAAGACCTGATCAGGCGAACGGAAGACGGAGCTTTAAAAGCGGACGCCGGGCTGTTTGATTTGCTCGACGAGGTGCACGATACCTTGGCGACATTGCTCGACCAAATTCGCCAGGCAAGGCCGCTGTCAAACATTGATGCCCTGAACGCTAAGATCGTCCGGGTGCTTTCGGCGGGCCCGATTCTGGTCGCAGAATCCGATGCGCACGAGGCAACGCCGGTGGAAACCGAGTTCGAGGATTCTGAGTCTTCACTCGCGGTGCATGCGGATCGCCGGGCGCAGGAGGAAGCCGAGCCGGTGCGCGAGCGCCGTGATCGCCGCGGCCAGGTCCGGGTACGAACACGGGTATTGACGGATCTGGTTAATTACGCCGGTGAGGTCAGTATTGCACGTGCGCGCATGGAACAGCAGGTTCACGGCTTAAGAGAGAACTTGAACGAGCTCACCCGCAATGTCACGCGCTTCCGCGACCAGATCCGCGAGCTTGAAATACAGTCTGAATCGCAGATCTTCTATCGTACCGAGGAGATGGAGGAGTCGGCGTCGGCCAGCGGATTTGACCCACTCGAGCTCGATCGCTACTCGCGTTTGCAGCAATTGTCGCGCACCCTTACCGAAAGTCTGCATGACCTGACGACGATCCAGGGCAATTTGCAGACTTATGCCGGCGAGGCGGAAACCACGCTTCAGCAACAGGCACGCATCAATGCCAATCTTCAGGAAGGGCTGATGCGCACGCGCATGATCTCTTTTTCGACGCAGGGTGCGCGGCTGCGCCATATTACCCGCCAGACGGGTCGCGAGCTCGGGAAACGTGCAGAACTCGAGATTACCGGCACAGATGTTGGCGTCGACCGTACCGTGCTCGAACGAATGATGGGGCCTTTCGAGCACATGATTCGCAATGCGCTCGACCACGGCATTGAAAGCGAAGAGGAGCGTCGTCGCGCAGGCAAACCGCCGACGAGCAAGATTACTGTCAATACCAGTCAGGAAGGGACCGAGATCGTTATTCGCTTTTCGGACGACGGCCGTGGGCTGGACATTGGCGCGATTCGTCGTCGCGCGGTGGAGCAGGGCCTGATGGCCGAAGACAGTGACCTGTCTGACGATGAGCTTATCCAGTTCATTCTGGTTTCCGGCTTCTCGACCGCGCGTGCCGTCACCCATCTTTCCGGGCGCGGGGTGGGGATGGATGTCGTTGAAAATGAGGTGAAGCAACTAGGCGGTAGCATGGCGGTGCAGACCGCCGCCGGCGAAGGCACAACCTTTACTATTCGTCTGCCGGTTACGCTTTCGATCACGCAGGCCTTGCTTGCGCACGTGGGCGACCAGATGTTTGCCGTGCCCTTGTCTGCGGTCACCAACATCATCGAGCTGCCTCCTGATAAGCTCAATGTATCGACGGGCAAGACCCCGCTGCTCAATTTCGAGGATAGGACCTATTCTTTCATGCATCTCGGTAACCGTCTGGGCATCCGCTCAGAGGCGCGCAACGGCGGCAAGGTGCCCTTATTGTTGTCGAAGATCGGTACGCGTGATGTGGCGCTGCAGGTCGATGGTTTGGGCGGTACGCGAGAGATCGTCGTCAAACCGCTGAGCCCGCAGCTCAACGAAATAAAGGGTTTCGCCGGCGCCACCATACTTGGTGACGGGACCGTGCTATTGATTCTCGATGTCGGCGGCCTATGGCTGACAGACCAGGCCCTGCAGGTTGAGCATGTCGAGCAGGTGGCGCCGCAGGGCGAACATCCGCACCGCCCGGTCATCATGGTCGTGGACGATTCGCTGACTGTGCGCAAGGTGACCGGCCGCCACCTGCAAAAGCGCGGCCTCGATGTGTTGACGGCTAAAGATGGCATCGACGCCATCGAGCAGCTGCACGATCGTGTAGTCGATGTCATGCTGATCGATATCGAGATGCCGCGCATGGACGGCTATGAGCTGACGACCCGCATACGTTCGGAAGCGAGGCTGAAGGGCATCCCGATCATCATGATTACCTCGCGTGCCGGCGAGAAGCACCGCAAGCGCGCCTTTGAGCTCGGTGTCAACATGTACATGAGCAAGCCCTACCAGGAAGAAGAGCTGTTCGCGAACATAGACACACTGTTGGGCGAGGCGAAGGCGTCAAAGGTTGTCCATTAGGGAGGCTTGATGGCGAGAGGCGTCTTTGTTCAGAAGTTACGCGGCCGCTGCGCTCTCCTTACTGTGCATCACGGAATCACCATTGGCTAACTCGGGTCAGTTCGTACTTTTCAGAATCGGTGACACCTCTTATCTGGTGCCAGGCAGCGCCACGGTTGCGATCGACAAGCGCGATAACCTCAGCACCGACGACAGCAATCGCGGTGGTGTTTGCGCTTGGCGCACGACCGGGGACGAACGCTGGCCGGTGTACTTATTGGACGCGCGGCTGCGCCCCTCGGGTAGCGGTCACTGGGAGCGCGCCATTTTCCTGCCGGCGAGGCCGCAGCCGGTGGGTATTGCGGCCAACGCGGTGCAGTTGTTGCCGCAAAAGGAAGTCTCAACAGTCCCCTTTCGACCCCTCGGCCCGCCGCCCGCAGGTGGGGGGCATCTGTTCAATGCCGCCTGGGTGCATGACACGAATGTGATTCTTGTATTCGACCCCGCCACATTAGGACTTTTTCTGCTGAACCGGCCGGACTGACAGAGCATGAGTGCGAGCCCGCAAACGCGTATGCATCTGCTTGAGATTCCCCTCGGTCGGTTTCCATTATTGGTGCCGAGCGCGACGATTGCCGAGGTCGTAAGCATGAGTGCGCTCGCTGCGCTACCCTGTAGCCCGGCGTGGGTACTGGGTGTCTTGGGTTGGCGCAACCACGCCGTGCCAGTGGTCTCCTTTGAGGCACTGCTTGCCGGCACGCCGCCGCAGCGGGGGCCACGTGACAAAGTCGTGGTCTTTTATCCGCTACCGGGCAGAAGCGATGCCGAGTTCTTTGGTATTGTCAGCACACGCGAGCCTCAGCCGCATCTGATCATTGAGGGCAACGAAATCCTAGCGAGCCCGGCCGGCGCAGTCGACAGCCCTTATGTGGGCGCGACCGTGAAGCTCGGCGCGGCGACGTTGCTGATCCCTGACTTTGAAGCACTCAATGCGGCGTTTTATCAGTAACGACGGATACAAGTTGAAAGACACAAGAGCATAAAAAGGGTTTTGGTTTAGCCTTTCCCTCGTTGCTTGGATCTTGTATCCGGGCTCATGCTGTGGCGATATTGACGCCGTCCCATGCAACATCGGCGAGCATATCTATTTCATCCTCAGTGATCACATAGGGCGGCATGAGGTAGATCACGTCGCCGAGCGGACGTAGCAGCGCGCCGTTGCCGAGCGCGTGACGATAGACGCGCTGCCCCCGTCTTTCCTGCCACGGGAAAGCGCGTCGCAAGATCTTATCGCTCACCATCTCCAACGCCAGGATCATGCCGGTCTGGCGGACCTCGGCGATATGCGGATGGTCTACAAATCTTGCGCAGGCCTGGGCCATGTGCGCGGCGAGCACCCGATTACGTTCGATGACATCGTCCTCTTCAAAGATAGCGAGCGTCGCCAGTGCAGCCGCGCAAGCCAATGGATTGCCGGTATAACTGTGTGAGTGCAGGAACGCCCTGAGCTCAGCGTAGTCGGCGTAGAAGGCCTCATACACCTGTTCCGTTGTCAGGCAGACCGACAGTGGCAGATACCCGCCAGTCAGTCCTTTGCCCAAGCAAAGGAAATCGGGACTGATATCGGCCTGCTCGCAGGCAAACATAGAGCCGGTGCGACCAAAGCCGACGGCAATTTCGTCGGCGATCAAGTGAACCTGGTGACGGTTACATGCCTCGCGCAGCAGACGTAGATAGACCGGATGGTACATGCGCATGGAACCAGCGCATTGGACCAGTGGTTCGACGATGACGGCGCAGGTGGTGTGCGCATGGTCGGTGAGCGCCTGCTCCATTTCCGCAAACGCCGCCACGCTGTGCTCCTCCCAGGATCGCGTGGCTTCGCGCAGGTAGCAGTCTGGCGACTCGACTGTGAGCACTGGAAACAGCAACGGTTCATAAGTTTGCTTGTACAACGCCACGTCGCCGACCGACAATGCCCCGAGGGTCTCGCCATGATAGCTGTTAGCGAGGTTGATAAAGCCGGTCTTGTGCTTGTGGCCAAGATTCTGCCAGTAGTGAAAGCTCATCTTTAAGGCGATCTCGATCGCGGCCGAGCCACTGTCGGCGTAGAAGCAACGGCTCATGCCAGGTGGCGCCAGTCCCAGCAGGCGTTCGGACAAGGAGACGACGGGCTCGTGCGTGAAGCCTGCGAGGATCACGTGTTCAAGCGCGGCCGCTTGTGCGGCGATGGCGGCGCTAATGCGGGGATTTGCATGCCCGAAAAGATTTACCCACCAGGAGCTGATGGCATCGAGATAGCGCTTGCCCTCATAGTCTTCGAGCCAGACGCCGCGGCCCCGGCGGATGGGCACCGGCGGCCAGATCTCGTGGTCCTGCATCTGGGTGCAGGGATGCCACAACACGCGCAGGTCGCGTTCGACGAGGTTCTTGTTCGCCACGCCCTAACGTTACAAATCCTGGCGATGAGCGACAAGTGAGGCGCGCCGGCGCCGCTGGCGCGCACAGAGCCGCGCCATGCCCGTCAGGCGCGATGAAAGCTGACGATCACGGCGCGGACATGCGATAATCGCCTCGCCGCCGTGCGACCGACGGGGCGCAGTCGGATTGCCGCACTCCTGGATTCATTGCCCTATCGCTGGCTAGAAACGGCGTTTCGGCGCCGGTGGCGCTGTGTTCTGAGCCGGTGACACCCGCCTGGCTTGAAAGCCGTGGGCGGGCAATGGCAGACGGGCGCTATGCCGCCAGACTCGAGCCCAACCCGGGTCACGGCGAAATTCCTGAAAACCGGCTCTGATCTGCGCTCTCAACGAGGAACAGCTAATGTCCGCGAAGCCCGAACACAGAGGTCCCGACCGGCGTGAGCTGGCGAACGCCATTCGCGCACTCAGTATGGACGCCGTGCAAAAGGCCAAATCAGGTCATCCCGGCATGCCGATGGGAATGGCAGATATCGCCGAGGTGCTGTGGAACGATTTCCTGCGACACAATCCGGCGAATCCCCGCTGGTTCAATCGCGACCGCTTCGTGCTGTCCAACGGGCACGGCTCGATGCTGCTTTACAGCGTGTTGCACTTGACGGGTTACGACTTGCCTATGGACGAGCTTGAGCGCTTCCGTCAATTACACTCGAAAACCCCCGGGCACCCCGAGTATGGACTCACCCCGGGGGTGGAGACCACGACCGGGCCGCTCGGCCAGGGCTTGGCCAATGCTGTGGGCATGGCGCTCGCAGAAAAGGTGCTGGCAGCCCGGTTCAACCGCCCCGGTCACGAGCTCATTGATCATTACACTTATGTTTTCTGCGGCGACGGCTGCCTGATGGAGGGCGTTTCACACGAAGCCTGCTCGCTTGCGGGCACGCTCGGGCTCGGCAAGCTGATCGCACTCTACGACGATAACGGCATCTCCATCGATGGCAACGTACAAGGTTGGTTTACCGACGACACGACGGCGCGCTTCGAAGCCTATGGTTGGCATGTCGTACCGGCTGTGGATGGCCACGATGCGGATGCCATCCGTGCGGCGATCGAGCAGGCGCACGCTACCGAGGACAAGCCAAGCTTGATCTGCTGTAGGACCGTGATTGCATATGGGGCGCCGAATCTCTGTGGTAGTCACGACGCCCACGGTGCCCCTCTCGGCGAGGAAGAAATCGCGGCCGCGCGTGCGAAATTGGGATGGCGGCACGACCCCTTTGTCATTCCGCCACAGATCTATGCCGGATGGGATGCGCGTACCCGCGGTGCCGACGCCGAGCGCCACTGGGATGCAGCCTGCGCTGCCTATGCCAAGGCGCACCCCGAGTTGGCCCGAGAGCTGCAGCGGCGGATGCGCGGGGAGTTATCGGCCGAGTGGCCCGAGCAGGCTTCGGCGGTTGTCGAAAAATTAGCCACGGTCAAAGAAAGCATGGCGACGCGCAAGGCGTCGCAAGCCGCGCTGAATGGTTTTGCGCCGCTGCTACCGGAGCTCATCGGCGGCTCGGCCGATTTGACGGGGTCGAACAACACCAACTGGTCCGGCTCGCGGCCGATTAGTCGTGACCATGCCGATGGCAACTATATTTACTTTGGTGTGCGTGAGTTTGCCATGTCGGCGATCATAAGCGGTCTAGCCTTACACGGCGGCTTTATTCCTTATGGCGGTACGTTTCTGGTGTTCTCCGATTACGCGCGCAATGCGGTGCGCATGGCGGCGTTATTGCGGGCACAAAGCATTTTCGTTTACACCCACGACTCCATTGGCCTCGGCGAGGATGGGCCGACGCATCAACCGATCGAGCATCTCAGCGCTTTGCGCGTGATACCCAACATGATTGTGTGGCGGCCATGCGACGTCGCTGAATCGGCGGTGGCATGGAGGGCAGCGATCGAACGACGCGACGGTCCGACGAGTCTGGTGTTTAGCCGGCAAAACTTGCCGCCGCAAACGCGCGATGCGTCAACCCTGGCCAATGTGGCCCGCGGCGGTTATGTGCTGAGCGACCCCGGCAAAGGTCCACCGCGAGCAATCGTGATCGCGACCGGCTCGGAAGTAGAGCTCGCGATGCAGGCACAGAAGCTGCTGGCGGACAAAGGCCTATCGGTGCGTGTGGTGTCGATGCCGTCCATTGAGGTATTCGATGCCCAGGATCAGGACTATCGTGAATCGGTACTGCCGCCGGGTATCACTGCGCGCGTGGCGGTCGAGACCGGCGTGGCGCATCACTGGTACCGCTACGTCGGGCACAAGGGTGCCGTCATCGGCATGGACCGGTTTGGCGAGTCCGCGCCCGGCAATACCCTTATGGATTACTTCGGCTTCACTGCTGCTCATGTCGCGCAGACAGTCGAGCAAGTCATTGCGTCGTGAAAGCGTGCGTTCGCTGACGCCCACCTGGATAAGCGCGAGACAGACGCGTCGGACACGGTTCACGACTGACGATTCAGAAATTGCTGTAACAAGTTGGAGGCAAACATGGCGATCAAAGTGGGTATCAATGGTTATGGCCGCATTGGACGTAATATCCTGCGCGCGCTCTATGAGTCGGGTCGTACCGGCGAGATCAGAATAGTTGCCGTCAATGATCTTGGCGATGCCGGGACCAATGCCCATCTGACGCGCTACGATACCGTCCACGGCCGATTTCCCGGGGAGGTCAAGGTGGAAGCGGATCAGCTCGTCGTCAACGGCGATGCCATCCGCGTGTTGTCGGAACGAGATCCGGCAAAGTTACCTTGGGGCGAGCTCGGCGTCGAAGTGGTTCTTGAGTGTACGGGGCTGTTCACGAGCAAGGACAAGGCAGGTGCGCATCTAAAGGGGGGCGCCAAGAAGGTGATCATCTCCGCCCCCGGAGGCAAGGACGTGGATGCCACGATTGTCTATGGGGTCAATCATCAGATCCTGAAGGCGAGCGATACGGTCATCTCCAATGCCTCCTGCACCACCAACTGTCTGGTGCCCTTGGTGAAACCGCTGCATGAGAAAATCGGTGTCGTGCACGGGCTGATGACCACGATTCATGCCTACACCAACGATCAGGTCTTGATTGACGTTTATCATAAGGACCTGCGTCGTGCACGCTCGGCAACCCTGTCACAGATTCCGACCAAGACCGGCGCTGCGGCTGCCGTCGGTCTGGTGCTACCCGAGCTGAATGGCAAGCTCGACGGTTTTGCGATGCGTGTGCCAACGGCCAACGTATCCGTCGTCGACCTCACCTTCGTTGCCGCCCGCAATACCAGCAAGGATGAAATCGACAATATCATGCGTGCCGCAGCCGCCGGCGAGCTAAAAGGTATCCTGGCATACAACGATGAGCCGCTGGTGTCCATGGATTTCAATCACACCACGGTGTCGTCGACTTACGACGCCGGTCTGACGAAAGTGATCGACGGCAAATTGGTCAAGGTGTTGGCGTGGTATGACAACGAGTGGGGATTTTCCAACCGCATGCTCGATACCACTATTGCCTTGGTAAACGCCAAGTAAAACATCCAACCCAGAGACGCAGGGGCGGTGCCGCGACCCACTGTTTGCGGACCGAAGGATGGAAAACGCAAAGTTAATAGAGAGTGCTTACGACATAACCGGCCAACGCGGGGACCCGAGGCTGGCTGACACCTGCCTTCACGGTGAATGGTATTTTCGCCGCGCGTTTGCGTTGAGTAGTTTTGGGGATCTCAAACTATGTTTGTAATCAACATGAGTGATCTCGATCTCGCGGCTAAACGCGTACTGATCCGTGAGGACCTTAACGTGCCTGTCAAGGACGGCGCGGTGACCGACGATACACGTATCCGCGCCTCGCTGCCGACCATCGAGCGGGCGATGAAGGCGGGCGCCAAGGTCATGCTGATGTCGCATCTCGGGCGGCCCAAGGAAGGCGTGTACGATGAAGCATACACTTTGCAGCCGGTGGCCGATCATCTCTCGCGCCTGCTGCGAAAGCAGGTGCCGCTGCTGCGCGAGTGGCTCGACGGCAAGTTTGATCTGAACGACGGCGATGTCGTGTTGTTCGAGAATGTGCGCTTCAACAACGGCGAGAACAAGGATGACGAGGCGCTCGCCCGGCAGATGGCGGCGCTGTGCGATGTTTACGTGATGGATGCCTTCGGCACTGCGCACCGGGCACAGGCCTCGACCCACGGTGTGGCCAGGCATGCGCCAGTGGCCTGTGCGGGACCGCTGTTGGCGGCAGAGCTTGGCGCACTGGCTCAGGCCCTCGACAAGCCCGCACGGCCCCTGGTCGCTATCGTCGGCGGATCCAAGGTGTCTACCAAGCTCACCATTTTGGAGCGTCTGGCGCAGAAGGTGGACCGCCTGCTCGTCGGCGGCGGGATCGCCAATACCTTTATCGCCGCGGCCGGTCACAACGTGGGCAAGTCCTTGTACGAGGCCGAGTTGGTACCTGAGGCCCGCCGGCTCGACAAGCAAGCGCGAGAGCGCGGCGCTGCGATCCCCTTGCCGACGGATGTCGTCTGCGCGAAGCAGCTGTCGGCCGAGTCGCCCGCAGAGATTAAACCCGTTACGGCCGTGCAGGACGATGAGCTGATCGTCGATATCGGTCCGGCGAGTGCGGATGCATTCGCGCAGCTGCTGAACGATGCCGGGACGATCGTGTGGAACGGGCCTGTCGGGGTGTTCGAGATTGAGGCGTTTGCGCACGGCACCGAACGCCTGGCGCGGGCGATCGCGGACAGCAACGCCTTTTCGCTTGCCGGCGGCGGCGACACGCTGGCGGCGATCGCGAAATATGGCATCAGCGAACGGATTTCCTATATCTCAACGGGCGGCGGTGCGTTCCTGGAGTTTCTCGAGGGTAGGACGCTTCCAGCGGTTGCTATACTCGAGGAGCGAGCAAAGCAGCAGTAGCGGGTCGCGAGTGACGAGTGAAGGCTGCGCTTGCGCGCCGGTTGTGCTCGCTACTCGGAACTAGCGACTCGCCAGCGACTTTATGCGCCGAACCAAAATCATTGCCACGCTCGGTCCCGCGACTGACGATGCGGCGATCCTCGACCGGCTGATCCTTGCCGGGGCCGACCTCGTGCGCCTGAACCTGTCGTATGACGCCGCGGATGTGCATATCCGTCGCGCCCGGGTCCTGCGCCAACGTGCGCAGGCGTTGGGCCGCGAGGTGGGCATTCTGGTCGATCTGCAAGGTCCGAAAATCCGCATCGGCAAGTTTAAAGATCGCGGGATCAACCTGCAGGACGGAGATCGTTTCGTGCTGGATATGGACCTTGCCCTTGATGCCGGCACGGCCGAGCGGGTGGGCGTGACCTACAGTCAGCTTGCCCAGGATGTTGCCTCCGGCGACACCTTGCTGCTCGATGACGGGCGCATTGCGCTAGAGGTTGAGGAAGTAAAAGGGCCGGGAATCTACTGTCGGGTCGTCAGCGGCGGCCGACTCAAAAGCGGCAAGGGTATCAATCGTCAAGGCGGCGGTCTCTCGGCACGCGCGCTGACCGACAAGGACCGCGCTGATATGAGCACGGCGGCGGAGATCGAGGCGGATTACCTCGGAGTATCGTTCGCCCGTTCGGCCGCTGACATGCAGACGGCACGCGAGCTCTTTCGTGCCGCCGGCGGGCGTGGCGGCATGGTCGCCAAGATCGAACGCGCCGAGGCCGTCGAGGCCATCGAGGAAATCATCGGCGTATCTGATGCGATCATGCTTGCGCGCGGCGACCTCGGCGTGGAGATCGGCGATGCAGCGCTGCCGAGGTTGCAGAAGCGCATCATCGGACTCGCGCGGCGAATGAACAAGGTCGCTATCACGGCTACGCAGATGATGGAATCGATGATAGAAAGCGCCATCCCGACGCGTGCCGAGGTTTCGGATGTCGCCAATGCCGTCCTCGACGGCACGGATGCCGTGATGTTGTCAGCGGAAACCGCGATCGGCGAGTATCCGGTCGCGGCGGTCGCGGCTATGGATCGCGTCTGTCGCGAAGCCGAGAAAGAACCGCCCGCGCTTGTTACACGCGATCGCCGTGCACTACGGTTCAAGCGCGTCGACGAAGCGATCGCCATGGCGGTGATGTATACGGCCAACCACATGCCGGTACGGGCGATCGCCGCCTTGACCGAATCTGGCTCGACGGCACTGTGGATGTCGCGCATTACCTCTACGGTGCCAATCTACGCCATGACGCCGTACGTGCAGACCCAGCGTAAGGTGACGCTCTACAGTAATGTCTATCCGGCGAGCTTCGATTTGAGCTCGAGCGATCCGGCGGAGATCATGCGTGAAGCGGTCGCCGAGCTGCGCCGACGCGAGGTCGTGAGTGATGGCGATCTGGTGATTTTGACCATCGGCGAGCCACTGAAGACGCCGGGCGGCACCAACAGCATGAAGATCTTGCGCGTCGGCGCCCCGCTGACGGCAGAATGACAGAACACCTAACGCAAAGGCGCTAAGACGCAGAGTGTATTGTTTACTTTTCCAGGATCTCGGCGTCTTCGCGCCCTCACCTCGGTTCTGTCTGTTATGACACGCTGCTGAACGCTACAAGGCAGACCCCGCGCTACGCGATCCGCGGTGTTAAAGGACAAAAGGGCACAATTATTTTTTCTTTGCGCCTCTGCGTCTTTGCGTTCGGCGTCTTATGCCGCTTCTTTTTCCATCGACTCCTTGTAACGCCCGAGTGCGGCCGCGCCGTTGAGCTTGGCGCGGTGGTACAGCGCTTTCTGCGCCGCCGCCACGTTGGCGGCATCGCCTTTCCAGGTCTCCAACGCCGGCTGTTGTAGCGCGCGCGCGTACGAAAAAGTCAACGCCCAAGGCAGCTCGACGCCGAGGTTGTGCATGGCATTCAGGTGCGCAGTGGCTTCCTCGTTGCTCTGGCCACCGGACAAGAAAGCGACACCGGGCACGGAGGCCGGGACGGTATCAAGCAGGCAACGGACGGTCTGTTGCGCGACCTCCTGTACGCCCGCCCGCTGCCGGCACTCTAGACCGGAAATCACCATGCTCGGTTTGAGCACCATGCCTTCCAGAGCTACACGTTGGACCGCGAGTTCAGCGAAAACCGTGCGCAGCGTG
>CAYGAS010000245.1:0-14848 GCA_964347935.1 uncultured Nitrospiraceae bacterium
ACGAACAGCGCTACAAACAGGATACCTGGGATCGACAGCTTGACATCGACAATCCGCATCACCACGTCGTCGTACAGGCCGCCGATATAGGCCACCGATACAGCAATCAGTCCTCCCACTGTGACCGCCCCAAACACGCCCACCATGGCGACGAAGATTGACGTCTGCCCGCCCATCATCAACCGCGTCAGATAGTCTCGGCCAATGACGTCCGTGCCAAGAAGGAACTCCGGCGATGCGCCAGGCGGCACCATGACTGGCCCGACCAGTTCCGTTGGGCCGTAGGGCGCCAGGATCGGAGCGAAAACCGCATTGAGAAGGTGAAGCGACACCAGGATCACGCCAACCGCAGTGCCTGGGCTGTGTGTGACGACCGAGAAAATTGTCTGCTTAGTCACGGCTGTGGCTTCGAACGCGCGGATCGAGTGCGATAATCGCCAGATCCGCCAATAGATTCATACCGATCACGAGCATCGCAGCGAGAAAGGTGATTGTTTGCACCAAATGCACTTCACGTCTTTCGACGGCCACGATCAATTCCAGCCCAAGACCGGGGTAACCGAAAATCTTCTCAACCACGATCAGACCGGACAGCACGCCGGCTATGTATAAGGCCGCTGCATTTAAGGTGGGAATCACCGATGCCGGTAATGCGTGCCGCAACACAATCCGCCACTCCGGTACCCCTGAAAGCCGCGCGCGTTCGACGAACTCACTGTTCATCGTTTCGATGAACCCTGCCCTTAGCAAACGACTCAAATGGGCAACGTGGCCAATGATTACGGTCAGGGCCGGCAGAAACGAAACGGCAAGGAGTTCCAACGGACCTGCGTCATTGAAGACGACGATAAACGCCGGAAATATCGGCATCCAGACCGCGAAAACCACGATCAACACCGTGCCAATAACAAAGTCCGGGATCGAGTAGCCCGCAATAGAGACGGTCGAAATGACCGCGTCAGGACGGCGACCGCGCCAATAGCCTGTCGCCATGCCGATGCCGAGCGCGATGGGCGCCGTGATGAGGGTAATCAGTGCGCCCAGCTGCAAAGAGTTCAACATCGGATGCCAAATGATCTCGCTAATCGGAATCTGATCGATCAGCGTGACGCCGAAATGTCCGGCGATGACACCTGAGAACCAGGCAAAGAACCGCACGGCAGCCGGTCTGTCCAGCCCCAGGTCTCGCCGCATTTGCTCGATATCTTCTTCGCTCATTACACTCACGTCATCGGCCGTGAGATAGACATCGAGCGCGTCCCCGGGAAGCACCTCGGTTGCCATAAACACGAAAACCGCAACCAGGAAAAGAATGAGCAGCGACAGACTGATGCGCCGTACGATCGCAGTCAGCAACGACAACCTCCAACAGTCAATGCCGGCGCAACGGCGAGCTGGAGCGCTAGCCCCGAACTACATTGCTTTATGCCCCGGCCAAGGGCTTATGATTTCCAGACTTCGGTGAAGCGAAGCGACCAGGACTGCGAATGAGCCTTCAGCCCGTGCACGTTATCCCTGTACGCGATCGCAGTGCGCCGCCCGATCGGGAATAACGTCGGCACCTCTTCTTGTAAGATCCGTTGCATCTCATGATAGATCTCCCGTCGCTTCAACGAGTCACCGGTTAACATCGCCTTCTTATATAAGGCGATATATTCGTCACCGGCTTTCGAAGGGTGCCAATAACCGCTTTCGTTATAATCGGGGCGGGCCATGCGAAAGAGATTGGCCGCCGGGTTCCGCGGGCCAACGGGTCCCATAGCAAAACGGTGCTTGCGGGTTTTTTTCTTGTCCTCGACGCGCCATTTCCGATAGCCGTCCTTTGGCCTGCTTTCAATAGGCAAGTTGATCCCTGCCTCCTTCACCGACTCCGCCGCAACTTGAAACACCCTGTCTATTTCGGGGTAGTAGGACGAATAGTAGAGCGTCGGCAAGGTTATGCCGCCTGGATAGCCCGCCTCGGCTAACAAGCGCTTGGCCTTGGCAACATCCCGCGTCACGGGCTTGGGCAGAAAGTCATCATTGAAAGCGGCCATATGCGTATCATTGGGCATCCAGCCCAATTTGCTGCCGTAGACGATGCGAAGAATCGCGTCGCGATCGATCGCCAAGGTCAAGGCCTGGCGAATGCGCTTGTCCATAAAGGGAGATCCCTCGTATTTCGGCAGGACCACCAGCATTTGCGAGCCTGCCTTGGCGGCATCGACCACCGTGTTGGGTGTCTTTTCGAGCTGCTGTACGGAACCGGGATCTATATCCAGTATGCCGTCGAACTGGCCGGCGAGGTAGCCGTTCATCGCCGTGCTCATCGACCCCGTATTAACCACCTCGAGCGTATCCAAGTATGGCCCCGCACCCCAATAATTTTCGTAGGCTTCATACACTACTCGGCGCTGCGGATCGATCTTCGCGAACCTGAAAGGTCCACTGCCGATTCCCGACAGCCCGATCTCGTCGATCGGTGCGGCCGGCATGATGGCCTGCCGATACTCAGCGGCCCACCAAGCGAACTCACTATTAGGCGTCTGCAGGAGAAAACGGACCTTGTTAGGCCCGATCTTCTCGACATCGGCGAGCATTTTCTTGGCGAATGAAGTGCCCTTCTTCGCGTCTTTGTGGAACTTGTACGATGCCACAACGTCATCGGCCGTTAGGTCGCGGCCGTCATGGAATTTGACGCCCTCGCGGATAGTGACTTCCCAAACTTTCTGGTCATCGCTGGCCGACTCCCAGCTCGTGGCAATCTCCGGGACTGGCTCGAGGTTTTCGTCCACCCAGGTCAGCGTGTTATAGGTGTTCTTGGTCCTGATTTCGATCCCGTCATAGGGGTGCATCGCCGTCTTGATGCTCTTGTGGCGGGTATTGTGGTCAGTTATCGCATAGACCAACTTGCCGCCCTTCTTTGGGGCCGCGCGGGCCTCCCCAAAGGCAACCCATCCACCTAGCAGATATGTGATAGCGCCTGATCCTGTAAGCGCTAGAAAATCACGGCGGCTGAATTTGAGGTTGGTTTTCATGAGGATTCCTCCTAGCTTACTTAGTTGCGTTTCTTGTGGCCTACAGAGTGGCTTATCTATGTGGCTGGAAAACGGTATCCAAAGCGTTAAAGTATTCGTCCAATGTAATTAAACCATAATTCCTATTTATTTTGGCCATGCTATATACGCAGCTCAGATCTTTTCACGCAGTGGCATCGCAGGGGGGATTCACCGCCGGGGGAAGTGCGTTACGTATCGGTCAACCCACGGTCACGCGTCAGGTAAACTGGTTGAGCAGCATTTCGGTGTCGAGCTATTCGCCCGCCACGGGCGACATGTCCACCTTACCCGGGTCGGCAAGTCCTTGCTTTACATCACCCGGCGAATTTTCGGTCTGGAGTACGAAGCCCGGGACCTGTTGAATGGGGGTGGACGATTCAACAGCGGCCACTTAGAGGTTGGGGCTGTCGGCCCCTGGTGTCGCAGCATCGCTAGCGTTGGTTTATGGATACCCTCAGCCCGCTGCTAATTCTCCCTGGACTGATCATGGGCGCGATACAAGAACGCCGAGTGAGGGTTGCCCATGTCGGGGGTGTGATCCGCCCGCTTATTCGTCACGTGTGGGCACCATGCTGACGGAGGGCGGCGTGCTTGCAGGCCGAGCGGAAAAGGATTA
Source organism: uncultured Nitrospiraceae bacterium (assembly GCA_964347935.1). GTDB lineage: Bacteria > Pseudomonadota > Gammaproteobacteria > Acidiferrobacterales > SPGG2 > SZUA-472. Next base: position 3,655 of record CAYGAS010000245.1, read on the forward strand.
GATTCGCCAAGGGTTAATCCCCGAAAATAAGTGGGCAGCCAGCTTTGCGGCTGTCTCCTAATCCTTGGAGGAGCCTGACATGTCCAACGTATTTCCTTCCCTGCCAAAACTGTTTTTCGCGAGCATACTCGCGGTTTTCGCCGTGGCGTCGGCAGCCAATGCGGCGGAGTGCAAGAACCGCGGCGACCTGGATGTGCGTTACTGCGATGAAGACGGTGACCTCGTCGCGGACACGCCGAAGAATTCTAAGGAGTGGCTCGATCCGAACCCGCTCATTTTCTCGTACACGCCGGTGGAAGACCCGTCTGTTTACGAGAACGTCTTCACCGAGTTCATGCAGTATCTCTCGAAAAAGACCGGTAAGCAGGTACGTTGGTACGGTGCTGAGTCCTATGCCGCCCAGGTCGAAGCGATGCGCTCGGGTCGCCTGCACGTCGCCGGCATCTCCACGGGCCCCACCGTTTTCGGCGTGAACCTGGCCGGCTACGTACCCTTCGCGATCATGTGCAAGGGCGACGGCACCTTCGGCTACAAGCTACAGCTCATCACCCAGGCCGAGAGCGATATCAAGCAGGTCAAGGACCTCAAGGGTCGCAAGGTGGCCCACGTCACGCCGTCGTCGAACTCGGGCAATCAGGCACCGCGGGCGCTGTTTAAGGACATGGGTGTCGTGCCCGATGAAGACTACAAGGTGATTTACTCCGGCAAACACGACAACTCCATCATGGGCGTGGCCAATAAGGACTATGATGCTGCCCCGATTGCTTCAAGCGTGCTCGATCGCATGGTGCAGAAGGGTGTGGTGAAGCGGGAGGCGCTGCGCATCATCTGGGAATCGGATCCGTTCCCGACAACCTCCTATGGCATGGCGCACAATCTCAAGCCTGACCTGCAGAAAAAAATCCGCGAAGCGTTTTTGACCTTCGATTGGAAAGGCACGGGGCTCGAGAAGGAGTTCGGCAAGCAAGCCGATACCTTCTGCCCGATCACTTTCGAGAAAAACTGGAAGCCGATCCGCATCATCCAGAAAGAGAACAAGGTGGTGTACACGACGGCGGCGCTGGCAGAAGAAGATGCGAAGCTGAAGAAAAAGAAGAAGAAGTAGAGATTCCGGCCATTACACCGCGGTATCCTGGCAGATAGCCTCTGCCGGGAGGCCGCGGTATCATGTCGATTGCATGCTTGTTATCACCGATCTCGTCAAACATTACCGCACCGGAACACGCGCGTTAAGCGGCGTCCATCTGAAAGTCAACGAACCGCAGGTGGTGGCCATCATCGGCTCATCGGGTGCGGGCAAGAGCACGCTGATTCGCTGCATCAATCGCCTAGTCGAACCCACCTCGGGCAAGATTGTCCTGAACGACCTCGACGTCACCGCACTTCCGCGCCACAGCTTGCGCAGCGCCCGGCGACGCATGGGGATGATCTTCCAGGAATACAATCTAGTGGAGCGGCTGACGGTGATGGAAAACGCCCTCTCCGGTCGTCTCGGCTATGTCAGTTTCTGGCGCGCATACTGGCGCAAGTATCCGCCAAACGATGTCGCGATGGCGTATGAGCTGCTCGACCGCGTTGGACTTAAGGGCTATGAGAATACCCGCGCCGACGAGCTTTCCGGCGGACAGCGTCAACGCGTGGGGATTGCGCGAGCGCTCATGCAACGTCCCGATCTGCTGCTGGTCGATGAGCCCACGGCCAGTCTCGATCCCAAGACCTCGCGCCAGATCATGCGCTTGCTGTGCGAGCTGGCACATGAAAAAGGCACGCCCGCACTGGTCAACATCCACGATGTCGGCCTCGCGCAAACCTTCGCCGACCGTATCATTGGGCTCGCCGGCGGCAAGGTCGCCTTCGACGACACACCCGACAAGCTCACACCGGCGGTACTGACCGAGATCTACGGCGAGGAGGATTGGAGCAAGACCATTGGTGAGGTCAAGGGACGCGAGACCCATGCGCAGAAGAAGGATCAAGAATCGCTGAAGCGCGAGTCCGCCGCCGGATGAGCACCCCGACTACCTGGCGCCCGCCGAAGCTCATTGCCAATCCGGTCTACCGGTACGGTCTGATCGCGCTTGCCGTCGCCTACCTGCTCTGGTCACTCGGCACGCTCGAAATCGATTGGGCGCGTGTCGGTCAGGGCCTGCCGCGCGCACAGGACATGTTCGCCCGCATGGTACCGCCCGACTTTTCGCGCTGGGAGTTGCTCTACAAAGGGGTCAGCGAAAGCGTGGAAATGGCGTTGGCGGCGAGCTTCTTCGGCATGCTGCTGGCGATACCGCTCGGCTTGTGCTCAGCGCGCAATCTCGTGCCGATGCCGGTATATCTCGTCGGTCGCGCCCTGCTCAGCATCAGCCGCACCTTTCACGAGGTGATCATCGCTATCTTCTTCGTCAAGATCTTCGGCTTCGGACCGCTGGCCGGGGTGCTGACACTGATCGTCGCAAGCATGAGTTTCATCGGTAAGATGCTTGCCGAGGACATCGAGAACATGCCGCCCGGGCAGATGGAAGCGATCCGCGCGACCGGCGCCAGCTTCCCGAAGATGCTGTTGTATGCCGTGCAGCCGCAGATTCTGCCGCGTTACCTGGGCGTATCGATATACCGGCTCGACGCGAATATCCGCCATTCAACCGTGGTCGGCATCGTCGGCGCCGGCGGGATCGGCCAGGTGCTGGCGGCGAGCTTCTCGCGCTATGACTACGACTTCAGCCTGGCCATTCTTATTACTATTGTGTCGCTGGTATTCCTCGGCGAGTTCTTCAGCAACTGGGTCCGTAAGCGGCTGCGATGAACCCGCAACAGCACGCGCAGAAATACCCCGAAGTCTGGAAGCGGTTTACGCCGCGGGAAACGCTGGTCCGCTACTGCTGGTACTTCACGGCGGTGTTCGTGGCCGCGTGGGCGCTTCGGCGGCTGGAGATCCCCTGGTTCTATTTCCTCGATGCGCACACCCAGGCGGCCGATCTGTTCGCGCGCATGGTGCCGCCGGACTGGTCGTTCTTCGAGGAGATAGCCGATCCGCTCATCGAGACCATTCACATCGCCACGCTCGGCACAATCGTCACTGTGGTGCTCGCCATGCCCATCGCCATCTTGTCGGCACGCAACACCACGCCGAACGCCTTCACATGGTTTATCGGCCGCTTCATATTGGTGACGTCGCGCTCGGTCAACACAGTGGTTTGGGGGCTGATCTTCGTCGCCATCTTCGGCCCGGGGCCGGTCGCGGGCATCTGGTCGATTGCCGCTCGCTCCATTGGTTTTACCGGCAAGCTGATTGCCGAGGCTATCGAGGAAATCGACCAAGGTGCGGTCGAGGCAATCGAATCGACCGGGGCCTCGCGCATGCAAGTGCTCGTGGTAGCTGTGATCCCGCAAGTGCTGCCGGTGATTTACGGCACCATTGTCTATCGCTGGGACATCAACATACGCGAGTCCACGGTGCTCGGATTTGTCGGCGCCGGCGGTATCGGCATCATACTATACTCATCAATCAATCTGTTCGCCTGGCACGAGGTATCGGTAATGTTGCTGGCGATCTTTGCCGTGGTGTTAGTGAGCGAGTACGTCTCGGCGACCGTGCGCAAACGGATTACATAGACTCCGTAGCGAGAAACGAGTTGCTAGTATCGGGGAACTTCAAGTTACGCAGTGGGTAGCTCGTAAGAGCAACAGCTTCATCTCATTTCCCTAGCTGCTCGCTAACAGACACTGGCTACTCGGCGCTCAGGAGCGCCTGCACTACCTCAGCAAAGCCCTCGCCGCACCGGTGGTCCGTCACGTAGGCGGGCTCCGTCTTCAGCCGGCCAGCAAAATCACGGATGTTGGCGACACCGATCGCAAGCGGAAAATAGGCGAAGCTAGGGGCATCGTTGGGAGAATCGCCAACGAAAATGAATTGGTTTTTGGCTTCATCAAGATTGACCTCGAAGAGCTCGCGCATCATGACCCGGGTCATCGTGATCTTGTCGTAGGCACCGAACCAGCCGTTCACGTGGATCGAGCTGATCTTCGCCGTCGCACCGGCTTGTTCGAACAGCTTGACGATCTTCTCGACCTCCGCCGGTGGCAATCGCGGCACGTCCTCACAGTAGTCGATGGCGAGATCGGCCTCGCGATAAAGCTGGTCCGACGAAATACCCGCACCGGGGACTTCGGCAAGAATAGTCGCGCGTAGCGTCTCCAAGCGGCGCCGGTGCTTGGCGCGCTCGGCGTCGCTTTGCAGAAAGCGTTTTTGCATGGTGCGCGTCTTACGGTTGTAGCGAAAGTAAAACGCGCCATTCTCGCCGACCACGGCGTCCACAGGCCACATACGCGCGATGTGATCGCACCAGCCGGCGGGCCGTCCGGTAATCGGCACGACGATGCGCTCTGAGGCTTTCAAGTTCTGCATGGCCGCATAGGCCTGCGCCGTCAAACGTCCGTCGGTCGTGAGGGTGTCGTCGATATCGAAGAAGACGCCACGGATCCGGCGCAGTGCATCCGCGCTGAGCGCGCTAAGCGGCTTCACGTGTCATTTCCTTGTTGTAGACAGGCACTGGCATTACAGCTCCAGCACCAGGCGCAAGGGTTGGTGGTCCGAGGCATCGGTCTTGGCGTCGATGTCGAGGCGCCGCGCTCGGTCGGCGACGTCGGAGCTGACAAACATAAAATCGCGACAGTTCGGGGCCGGCCAGTGGATGAGCTCATACACCCCGCAAGTCGGCGGATGCTCTTCTCCCGGATGGACCACCGTCCAGGCATCGATCAGCACCGGTGTGGTGTCGCCGAAGGGCGCGAGCACGTGCGCGTAAGCGGCCTCCGATTTTTCCATGTTGAAATCGCCGCAGATGACTGTGGGACAGCATCCCACGGGCGGTGCCTTGGGTTTAGCATCGGCGGAGCCGATTGCGGCATCTATCGGCGGATGGGCGCACGCCGCCTGATGCAGCGCTCGCAGCTGCGCTACCTGGGCGGCCCGATGCGCTGCCGAGAAATACTCGAGATGGGTGTTGACCACGCGCAACGGTCCGGAAGCGGTTTTCACATTCACTTCGAGCGCTGCGCGCTGCATGTGAGGGCTGTCTTGCGTCGCCGGTCGCGGCAAGACATGGTTGCGTACCTCGAGCACCGGCAACCGCGTCAGCGTCACGTTGCCGAACTGGCGGCGCTGGCCGAGCTGCTCGCCACCCATGTCGGTACCTACGCCAAAGAGCGCTTCGTAGTCGGGCAACAATCGCTGCAACACGGCGACCTGGTCTGCGCCCGTCCCGTCGACCGCCGGGAAGTGGCGCGCAACCTCCTGCATGCACAGCACATCGGGGTCGCCGAGTGCTCGCACTGTGTCAACGATGCGCGCCAGATCGACCACACCGTCACGTCCTTGTCCCCAACGAATATTCCAGCAGATGATCTCGATCACTTAAGGCCCGCCCGCATAAACGACTGCACGAACTGGCGCTGGAACAACAAAAAGGCCAACAGCAGCGGCGCCACGGCCAGCAGCGTTCCCGCCGAGATGATTGACCAATCGACGCCCGATTCGGGGGCGCCGAAAATCGCCAAGCCCACCGTCAACGGCCGCGTCTCCACGGAGTTTGTGATCACGAGCGGCCACAAAAAGTTGTTCCAATGATAGCTCACCGATACCAGCCCATAGGCCAGGTAGACCGGGCGAGCCAAGGGAATGTACACCTTCCACAAGATCTGAAGCGGCGAAGCACCTTCCACCCGCGCCGCTTCTTCCAGCTCCTTGGGCACGGTCTTGAAGGTTTGCCGCAGCAGAAAGATGCCGAAGGCGCTCGCCATATAAGGCAGGCCGATCGCCAGGATGGTGTCGACCAGCCCCAGCGTGCTCATGATTCGGTAGTTTTCGACGATCAGGACGTCCGGCATGATCATGAGCTGCACCAGCACCAGCATGAACACGATGTCGCGCCCGAAAAAGGCGAAACGCGCAAAAGCAAAGGCGGCAAGCGTACAGATGACGAACTGTGCCGCCAGGATCATGGTCACGAGCATAAACGTGTTCAGGAAATAGCGTGCGAACGGCGCGACCGCCCACGCATTGAAGAAATTCTTTAGCGTCAGCGGCGCCAACAGCTCGAAACGCGTCGAGAACTCGGCTGGATGAAATGCGCTCCAGAACGCATAAAGCAAAGGCATCACCCAGAGGATGGCCAATAGCCAAGCACCGACGATTTCGGCGATGCGGCCCAGCGAATAGTGTCCGTGCGACATCACTGGTAGTGGGTCCTGCGGTCGAGATAATAGAATTGGCTTACCGCGGTCGCGACCAGGATGACAAGCAGCACCACCGTCAAGGTCGCCGCAAAGGCAGTGTCCCAGTAATCGAAGGCGACCTGATAGATGTAGTAGAGCAGCAGATTGCTCGCATTGTCCGGCCCGCCCTTGGTCAGGATAAAGAGTTGATCCACGAGCTTGAAGGAATTGATCACGGCATTGACAAGCACAAATACCGTCGTCGGCATCAGCAACGGAAACAGCACGCGGCGAAAGTAATACCACTTGCCCGCACCCTCGAGCACTGCGGCTTCGTGGAGCTCCGGCGGCACCGCTTGCAACGCCGCGAGATAAAAGATCATGAAAAACCCGGCTTCCTTCCAGATCGTCATGGCGATGATGCACCACATCACGGTATCCGGATCACCGAGCCAGTTGTGACTGCCAAAACCGAAAAGCCCCCGTACTTGATCCAGCAAGCCGTAGTCCGGGGTGTAGAAAAACAGCCAAATGTTGGCGACCGCCACCATCGGCAACACGGTCGGCGTAAAATAGGCCATGCGCACGAAGCCGCGACCGATAATCTTCTCGTTGACCCACACCGCCATCAGAATCGCAATGGCGATGCTCGCAGGGATCGTGCCCACGGCGAAAAAGATATTGTTGCCCAGCACCTGCCAGAACAGCTCGTCCTCGAGCATGAGCTGGTAGTTCTCAAGGCCGACGAACCGCGCCGGGCGCGCGCCCTTCGGTGTGGAGAAAAAACTCTCCGTGAGAGTGGCGATGGTCGGATAGTGAGTGAACATCGCCAGCAGCGCTGCTGCCGGTAGCAACAGCAGCCAGCCGTAGATGTGGGCGTGAATGTGGCGTTTACTGTGCGCGGGCATCAGAGCGCCGGGAGGCCGGCAAGCCGGCCTCCCGATCCAGCGGTTACTTGCGATAGCGGCGCAACACGCCGTCAGCCGACTTCTGCGCCGACTTGAGCGCTTCGTCCGGTGACTTGGCGCCCGTCAGCGCCGCCTGAATCGCATCATCGAGCAGCTTACGTACCCGGGCATTCTCGTGCGTGGAGAGCTCAGCTGTCGCGTACTGCAACTGATCACGCGCTACCGCCGCATAGGGAAAGCCCGAAACGTAGTCCTTGAGCGCTTGGGTCTGGTACGCCGCCGGGCTGATGCCCATGTAGCCCGTGCGTATGCTCCATTCCGCAGTGCGCGTCGGCTCGGTCATGCACTTAATAAAGGACAGCGCCGCCTTCTTTTCTTCGGGCTTCGCCTTCTTGAAGATGTAGAAATTGCCACCGCCCGTGGGCGTGCCGCGGCGCTTCTTGGCGGGCAACATGGCCACGCCGAAATCGAACTTGGCGTTCTTCTTCACCGCCGTCAGATTACCTGTGCTGTGCCACATGATCGCGGTCTTCTGCTCGAGGAAATCGCTGCGCAGCGTTCCCCACTCAACGGTGCCGGTCGGCATCACGTTGTGCTTGGCCCCGAGGTCGCGCCAGAACCGCAACGCTTCGATCACGGCACTATTGTCGAAGTAAGTCGTGTTGCCCGCATCGTTCATCAACACTTGACCGTTTTGCATCGTCAAGGCGCCGAACATCCAGTAGGGATAGCCGGTGGAGGGAATCTCGATACCCCAGCGCGTCACATTGCCGGCGGCATCTTTCTTGACCAGCTTCTTGGTCGCGGCGACGAGCTCATCCCAGTTCGAGGGCGGATTATCCGGGTTCAGGCCAGCTTCGCGGAAGGCGTCCTTGTTGTAGTACATCACGATGGTCGAGCGTTGAAACGGAATGCCCCAGGTCTTCCCGCCGGTGCGCCCGTTTTCCATCAACGTCGGGTAGAAGCTGTCGAGCCACGCCTTCTCTTCGGGCGTCGACACCAGGTCGTCGAAGGGCTGGATGGCATCCTGGTCGATCAACTCGAAGATGTCGATGGCAAACATCACCGAAAGCTGCGCCGGCTGACCGCTGCGAAGCGCCGTCAACGCTTTGATGCGGGCATCGTTGTAGTTTCCCGCATAAACCGCCTTGACCTTGATCCCTGAAAGCTGCTGCTCACACTGAGACACCAGCTCATCGACGATCTTGGTCAACGGTCCGCCCACCGCAACCGGGTAATACATGGTCAACTCGACGGGTGCGGCCATCGACGGGCCGGTACCGATAACCACCCCCGCAGCCAACATCACGGCCGTGCACGTTCTTAGAAATATGCGTTTCATCATTTACCTCCTAGCGTTGTTGTTGAGAGTTGTGGTAATTAGCTGCGCGCGATCTTTTCTGCGCCGCCACGCCGATCCCCTGCGCGGCCCAGGCTGTCTTCCGACTGGGCGTCGAAAAGATGCACATTGGCATTGGCCCATTCAAGTCGCACGTGTGCACCGGGCTTCAGGTGCGCATGTCCAGCGACTCGCAACGCCAACGATTGTGTGCCCACCACACACGTCACGATGCTCTCAGCGCCGTGGTACTCGATGTCGCTGATCTGCGCCGGTATACCCGCTTTTTGCGACAGCACTATATGCTCGGGCCTTACGCCCAATAACAGTCCTTGGCCGCGTTGTTCAAGTACCGCCGGTCCCGAGGTACCGTCGACGACGGCGTTCTCACCGTTGTTAGCGAGTTGCACCAGGTTCATCGGTGGCGTGCCGATGAATCGCGCGGTGAACGCTGTCGCCGGACGCGCATAGAGCTCTTCCGGCGTGCCGTTCTGCTCGATCCGGCCCTCGCGCAACAAGATGATGCGATCGGCCATGGTCATCGCCTCGGTCTGGTCGTGGGTCACATAGATCATGGTAATGCCAAGGCGTTGCTGCAAGCCACGGATCTCGGAGCGCATTTCCTGACGCAGCTTGGCATCGAGGTTGGAGAGCGGCTCGTCCATGAGACACAGCGGTGCCTCCGCGATCAAGGCGCGGCCCAACGCGACCCGTTGCCGTTGCCCGCCCGAAAGCTGTGCCGGCTTGCGATGCAGGAGCTCGGCCAGCCCCAACAGCTCGGCCACACGCTCGAGACGCCGCCGGCGCTCGTCGGCCTCGACACGGCGCACCTTCAGCCCAAAGACGATGTTTTCGGCAACGGACAGGTGCGGAAACAGGGCGTAGGACTGGAATACCATCGACAGGTTGCGCTTGGCGGGCGGCAGCGCGGTCGCGTCTCGGCCGCCGATGGTGATGTGTCCAGCGCTGACCTCCTCCAACCCCGCTATCAACCGAAGCGTCGTCGACTTGCCGCAACCCGACGGCCCAAGCAGCACCAAGAGCTTGCCTTGCTCGGCGATAAAGCTGACGTCGCGCACCGCAACGCTGTCTCCCCACTTCTTGTAAACGTTGGTAAGAACGACTTCCGACACGGGTTTTGTTCTCGTAAGGCTGCTTCGGGCTTGGCGCGACCGCCTGGGGTTCTGAACCCACAAGCTTAATCGGTCCTGGGGTGAATGTGGAGTCCAGCGACCAGTTCCGTGGCAAACCGCGCTCAAAAAGCGCGTGGCGAGATGGGATGTAAGCGAAACCAATGGTATAAAGGGCGTCCCCGGAATATGGAAAAAATGCGCTCGTAGTCAATGGCAGATGTGGGTCGACAAGTTGTTGATCTCCTTGTAATCGGCGGCGGTATCAATGGCGCTGGCATCGCCCGCGATGCCGCCGGGCGCGGGCTCAGCGTCGTGCTCTGCGAGAAGGGCGATCTCAGCGGCGCAACGTCCTGGGCCAGCAGCAAGCTGATCCACGGCGGCTTGCGCTACCTGGAGCATTACGAGTTTCGCCTGGTGCACGAGTCGCTGGCAGAGCGCGAAGTGCTGTTGCGTATCGCCCCTCATCTGGTGCATCCACTGCGCTTCGTCCTGCCGCACGTTTCGGCGCTGCGCCCGGCCTGGATGATCCGCGCCGGCCTGTTTCTTTACGATCACTTGAGCCGGCGCGCGAGTCTGCCGGGTTCCAGTTGGATCAATCTGCGTAAGAGCCCCTTCGGTGCGGGGCTCAAGCCTGAATTTGGTACCGGGTTTAGCTACTTCGACTGCCAGGTCGACGACGCGCGCCTGGTCATAGCGACGGCGCGCGCTGCGGCCGCGCGCGGCGCGCGCATGTTGGTACGCACAGACTGTGTCAGCGCCAGAACCAAGAGCGGGCTCTGGTTGGTCGATCTGCAAGAGCGCGATTCCGGTGCGCGCACGACTCTAGGGGCACGCGCGCTGGTCAACGTCGCCGGACCGTGGGTGGCGCCGGTGCGCGCCTCGATTCGGGGCGCGAAGACCGGCCGACGGGTTCGTCTCATCAAGGGCAGTCACATCGTCGTGCCCCGTGTGCATGAGGGCGAACACGCCTTTATTTTGCAAAACGACGACGGCCGTGTGGTCTTCGTGATTCCTTTTGAGCAAGACTATTCGCTGATCGGTACCACTGAAGTGGAGATCGAAGCCATACCGGATTCGCTGGATATCTCCCAGGCTGAAACCGAGTACCTGTGCCGTGCGGTTGACCGCTATCTGACACGTCCCGTTAGGCCGAGCGATGTGGTGTGGAGCTTCGCGGGGTTGAGGCCGCTGTTCGGCGACACGGGCACATCGCCTTCAGCAATCACGCGCGACTACGAGCTCGACTTGGATGTTACCAACGACGGTGCGCCGGTGCTGCACGTCTATGGCGGCAAGATCACGACCTACCGCCGCTTGGCGGAGCGCGCGCTTCACACGCTCAAGCCTCACCTGCCGTACATGAAAGCGCCCTGGACCGAAACGACGCCGCTGCCCGGTGGCGACGTGCCGAGTGGCGATTTGCACAGACTCATTGATGCGCTGGCGCGCGAGCGTCCCGCACTGCCGGGCGATCTGCTGGCAGCGCTCGCCCGCCGCCATGGAACGCTCGCCACCGAGGTACTCGCCGGTGCGCGGGATACGGACGCCCTGGGTCCCCATTTCGGCGCCGATCTGTATGCGCGCGAGGTAGACTATTTCATGGACCG
>CAYGAS010000246.1:0-9289 GCA_964347935.1 uncultured Nitrospiraceae bacterium
CGTTATTGATCGTCGATATACAAAACGACTATTTCTCGGACGGCAACATGGCGCTTGTGGGCATGGACGCTGCTGCGGAGAAAGCATCGAAATTACTCGGGACCTTCAGAAGCGAAGAGCTGCCGCTTTACCATGTGCAACATGTGTCGATTCGTCCCGGCGCAACCTTTTTTATTCCGAATACGCACGGCGTCGAAATCCACGAAGCCGTTAAGCCAAGAGCAGGCGAGCCGTTAGTTCAAAAACATTTTCCGAATGCTTTCCGGGACACACCGTTGCTCGAAAAAGTTCGGGCTGACAGCGTTGACGAGCTCGTGATCTGCGGCGCCATGAGCCACATGTGCATCGATGCGACGACCCGCGCCGCCTTCGACTTGGGCTTCAAATGCACCGTCGTGGAGGATGCATGCGCAACGCGCGATCTCACATTCCAAGGAGAAACGGTAGCAGCCAAGGACGTACACGCAGCCTTCATGGCGGCACTGAGCGTGCCCTATGCACGTATCGTAACTGCGGAGGATTATACGACGGCAATGCAACAAGCCGTGGCGTAGCGAGAAAAAGATGTTTGAAGGTTTTGGCGAACAGCGCGTCGCGACCAGCGAGGCCGAGATTTATGTGCGCTCTGCCGGGCAGGGTCCGCCCGTTCTGTTACTGCACGGCTATCCGCAGACGCATGTCATCTGGCACGCGGTGGCGCCACGTCTGGTAGATCGATTTTCGCTTGTCATCCCCGACTTGCGTGGGTACGGGGAGAGCCGAGGACCGCCGCCGGATCCGGGGCATCTCAATTACTCGAAGCGGGCCATGGCGCGCGATATGGCGGAGGTGATGCGTGCACTCGGCCATGAACGGTTCGGCGTTGCCGGCCACGACCGTGGTGGCCGCGTCGGTTACCGGCTCGCTTTCGACCATCCCGAGCGGGTCTCACACTTCGCCGCTATCGACATCATCCCCACGCTGACGGCCGCGGAAGGCATGGACAAGGACAAGGCACTCAACAGTTACCACTGGATTTTTCTCGCCCAACCGGCGCCCCTGCCGGAGCGATTGATCGGCCATGATCCGGAGTTTTATCTGCGCCATCTGTTGGATCGTTGGGCAGGCGACCGCGAGGCCTTGGACCCCGATACGGTCGCTGAATACATCCGCCATTTTTGTAAACCTTCTGTCATCGAAGCTACCTGCGAGGATTACCGTGCCGGCATGAGTATCGATCTTGAGCACGACCGCGCCGATCGCGACGCCGGCCATAAGATCCGCTGTCCAACGCTCGTGCTGTGGGGGAAACGATATCTTTCCGCCAAAGCGCAATCTCCGCTTGCTGTGTGGCGCGACTGGGCGCAGCAGGTCTTCGAGATCGCGCTCGACTGCGGTCATTTCGTGCCCGAAGAGCAGCCGCAGGCCTGCGCCGATGCGCTGCGGGAGTTTTTCAGTAGTTGACGGTCTCGCGCGCGATCCCACGCGCCGTCAGCCCCTTGCCGCTGCCATTCCCCGGTGCCCGACATGCTAGCCCGGGATAACACCTTGGCGTTGGATGACAAGCAGGCTCGTCCGCATTGCCCTCATCATGCTCCCACGCTCAAGCGTTCTTCCATCCCCATTTCACCAAAGGACTCTGGACGGCAGGACGATGCCGAAACGAGACGATTTCAATGCCTTCAACATGCTGCTCTTCGCGGTGCCCATCGGGCTCGCCATCTGGGCGCTGGTTGTTCTGTGGTTGATTTGCTGGTGAGCAGTAAAGTGGTCGGATTTGTTGACTTGCCGTATGCGCTGTGGTGAGAACGATTTATCTCGCAGGTCGATCCCGCGTCTTTAGGCGCCACGTAACTCATACCCACCTTGGTGGTGCCCGCCCTGCTCATCACACACGTTATCGTCTTCTAGCTGCTGCTCAGCAAGAGAGCATTGGCGGGGAGAAGCACCTTGGCTTCGACGCATTACGTTGCTTCACCCCATGCTTGCGGGGAGAGATTGTGCCGGTGCCTAGAAGCGCTCGACCCAGGGGCGTAGATCGACCTCCTGGGTCCAGGCGCTGCGGTGTTGGCGGTGCAACCTATAGTAGGTCTCGGCGATCGCTGTCGGATCGAGCAGCGCGTCGGGGCCCCGTTCTTTCGCGAGCTCAGCATAGCGGGGACTGCCAATCTGTCCATCGATAATGACGTGGGCCACGTGCACGCCCTGCGGACCGAGCTCACGTGCCATGCTCTGAGCTAGAGCGCGCAGGCCGAACTTGCCGACGGCAAGGTTGAAGAACTGGGCGCTGCCACGCAGGGACGCAGTAGCGCCGGTGAAGATGATCGTGCCGGAGCCGCGCGCCACCATTAGTCGGGCGGCTTCGCGACCGACCAGAAAACCGCCGAGACATCCTACCCGCCAACAGCGCTCGAAATCCGCAGTGCTTGCTTCGAGGATGCTAGTGCGCTGAAATGCGCCGGCGTTGTACACCAGCAAATCGGGTTCGCCAAGGTCGGCGCTGACTTTGTCGAACAACCGTACCACGGCGCCCTCATCGGTCGCGTCTGTTTCATAGGGGTGGGCGAGCTCGCCGGCTGCAACGAGCTCATCGGCCAACGTCTTCAGCGGCGCCTCGCGACGCGCGCTCATGGCGACCTTCATGCCAGCCTCGGCAAATCGCCGGCATAAGGCCGCACCCAGCCCCGGGCCCACGCCGACGACCAGTGCCACTTCGTTCTCTGCCATTTTGCTCGCCCCCTAGTGGTTCTTGACCTGGAACCGCGGCACGGCTCTCTCACACACATGTGCGGGGCCGCCTGCGGGTGTTTCAGCGTGCATGATAAGTCAAAATAAACGTCATTACCTCAAACACAGGCAAGGAGAGGGGCATGATAGACGTCTTGACGGATTACGGGCTGTTCCTGGCGAAAGCGATAACGGTGGTTGCAGCCATCGGCGTGATTGCGGCATTGACGGTGGCAATGACGCGGCGTGCACGTCCGCCCGAGCGACTGGAAGTGAAACACCTCAACCAAAAGTACGAGGCCATGGCGCAGGTGCTGAAACGCAGCATACTGCCCAAGAAGGCCTACAAGAAGGACGCCAAGGCGGAGAAGGCGCGCAAGAAAAGCGAAGCCAAGCAGGAACAGCGGGGAGCGAAGAGAAAACGCATCTACGTGATCCATTTCCGGGGGGACATCAAGGCCACCGCTGTGTCCTCGCTGCGCGAAGAGATCACCGCTGTGTTGACGATGGCGACTCCCGACGATGAGGTGCTCGTGTGCCTGGAGAATGCTGGCGGGCTCGTGCACGAGCATGGCCTGGCGGCCTCCCAGCTCCTGCGGATCAAAGACAAGCAGATTCCGCTTACGATTGCCGTGGACAAGGTGGCGGCCAGCGGGGGTTACCTGATGGCCTGCGTTGCAAATCGTATCATCGCCGCACCGTTTGCTGTGGTCGGCTCGATCGGTGTGCTCGCGCAGTTGCCGAACTTCCATCGCTTGCTCGACCGCCACGGAATCGACTTCGAGCAAATCAAGGCAGGTGAATTCAAGCGAACCGTTACGGTGTTTGGCAAGAACACGGATAAAGATCGCGCCAAGCTCAAGCAAGAAATCGAAGATACGCATTCGCTTTTCAAAAACTTTGTATCCGTGCACCGACCGAGCCTCGATATGGCACGCATATCGACCGGCGAGCATTGGTACGGCGCGCGCGCGCGCGAACTGCAGCTTGTGGACGAGCTGAAGACATCGGATGATTACTTGCTCTCTGCCAGCAAGGGTGCAGATCTTTACGAGGTCAGCTACGTGGCCCGTAAGGGCGTCAGCGAGCGCATGCTGGCAGCCGTGCAGGCAGCGCTCGATAGTCTGTATGGGCTGTCCTGGCGGGGAACTGAGCAGAGCCGTGCTATGTGAATCTGCTGTTCTGAGTTACCTTTAGAGGGTGTTGTAGGCAAATGAACTCATCGCGTGGGTAGTTCGAACGCGCACGAATGCGATATCCATTGAGACCATGAACATAGAAAAAGTCATTTTCGGTTTTTTTATCATTCTCGCGCTCACGCTTAATTTCGGCTTTGTCATGGGCGAGATCTCTGACCCTGATCATCATAATATCTATGAGTTCTTCGCGGTGATCGTGGTCAACCTTGTTGCCATGGGGTTCAAGCTCGGTGACCGTTCCCAGATCGGCGCTTTGCTGCTTGCGACCAGCCTAGTCGCCAATCTGCAATTGATCGGCGCCGCTGTCGTCTGGACTGTGGCCGTGCATATCACAGGTACCGGACTCGTTCCCAGTGCGATTGCCAGCATTGTCTCACTGGCGGCTGGGGCGCTGTTGGCCAATATTGTGTCCGTGGTGATGTTGGTCGCGGATACCCTGATCTCAGGACGCTAAGGAGACGAGCGATGGCGACGACGTCGGATCTTGATCGCGTAACATCAATCGTGCTGCGCTTCATGCGCACACCGATTATCGTTCTCGTGACGGTTTATGCGATCGCGATTATCGGCATGGTCTTGATGCCGGGTCGGGACGCCGATGGCAATCCTGTCCATATGAGTTTCTTTCACGCATTCTATTTTCTGACCTACACGGCCACCACCACGGGCTTCGGCGAGATTCCCTACGCATTCACGGATGCGCAGCGTCTCTGGGCAATCGTGTGTCTGTATATCAGCGTGATTGCCTGGTTCTATGCGATCGCCTCGATTATTAGACTGGTACAGAATCCGCACTTCGTGCAGGCAGTCGCGCAGCGGCGCTTTTCGCGGGCGGTTAGGCGTGTCACTGGGCCGTTTTATATTGTCTGCGGCTTCGGTGACAGAGGAAGTCTGTTGACCAGAGGCTTGGACGACGCCGGTCGTACGGCCGTTATCATTGACAGCGATCCCGAACGCATCAAGGCGCTGAGTTTGCGGGACTACCGCCGGACGATGCCTGGCCTGTGCGCCGATGCGAGTGTGCCCAAGCAACTGGTGGCGGCTGGCGTGACGCGGGCGGATTGCGAGGCGATAGTCGCGCTGACACAAAATGACGAGATCAATGTAAAAATCGCGGTCATGGCGCGTCTGCTAAATCCCGCCGTTCGGGTCGTTTGTCTATCCACGTCCCTTCAACGCGGCGAATACCTCGACAGCATCGGCGGTGTTCAAGTCGTCAATCCCTTTGACGCTTTTGCGAGACGGCTCAGCACGGCTTTGTATGCGCCTCTGCTTCACACTCTCATCGATTGGTTGAGCGGGGCACGTGGCGTGAAGCTCAGACAGCCGTTTTGCGCGCCTTTAGGGATATGGATTTTGTGCGGTTATGGCAGGATGGGGCAACGGCTGCGCGAAGCGTTGCAGGCCCATGCTGTGCGCACGGTGATCATTGATCCGGACATGGAAGGCGCAGAGGATCTGCCCGACGAAGACAAAGTTCTCGGGTACACAAATGCCGAAACGTTGCGCAAGGCCGGTATTGACCGAGCGGTGGGTGTGGTGGCTGCCACCGACAGCGACTCGGACAACCTCGGTATTTTGCTGACTGCACGAACGCTCAATTCCAAGGTGTGCTTGATCGTGCGCCAGAATCATCACGAGAACGAGCTTGCCTTCAGCGCTGCGAACGCCGACCTCATCATGCAACCGAGTCTGGTGACCGCACGCAGCATCGTGTTCCGCTTGCTGTCTCCCCTTAGCCAGCCGTTTTTCGAGCATTTGCGTCGACATGGCGAGCCGTTGGTGGGCAGGCTCATCGCCGATATTGGCAGCGTAGTCGGCGACCATCGGCCGGTTTTGTGGACTGTTCGTATCAACGACACCGGTGCGCCGTCGGTAATGGCGCTGCAGGCAAGGGGATATTCAGTGACCCTCGGCGACCTAGTGCGCGATCATTTGAATCGCGAGCGCAGCATCAGTGCTGTGCCGTTGGTCCTCAACCGGCATCATAAGCCCGTCGTAACACCCGAGCGTTCAGAGCCCCTCGCGGCTGGAGATGAAGTTTTATTTTGCGGCACGCGAAATGCGCAACGCCTGCTCGACGCAGCTCTAAACAACGAATACACGCTTCAGTATCTGCTAACAGGTGCCCAGCAGCCGCGTGGTCTGATAATTACTTGGTTTGGGAAGCGCCTCGGGCAAAGACAGAGAGAGGTGCTAGACGGTTAGAGCGCCCTAACTTCGCGCGCCCCGCGTATCAAAGCGAGCGTAGAGGGCACGGCACTCCGCCTCGCGGCCCCGTATCACGCGCTTGTTAATTAGCGAGCCGCGGGTCTCTGTCACGACTGTGTATTGGCCCTCCTGATGATGATCATCGTAGAAGTAAATCACCACCCAGTCGTGCGTGCGGCCGAGCTCATGCGCCCTCGCTGTGTTCGAGTAAAGTACAGTGAAGTGCCAACCGTCTCGGTCCGTGTGCAAGATGGGCAGCCAGGCTTCGTTGCGGGGATTGAATCGCCTCGGGGCGATCAGGGGTAAACGTTTGGCGCGTGCTGCCTCTAGGTATTCGCGATCGACATCCAGAATGATATCCACGCGTGGTCCGTCCGCGCGCGGCAGGCACGAGGTGCCCACGCGACCGAGCATGGAGGCGAGCGTCGCACGCAACGCTGCAGCACGGCGCGGCCCCACGCCGGGGACGGCCTGTAGGCGCCCATCGTGTGACGCGATCTCCAGTCCCTCGAGCGTGTCGACATGCAGCGTATCGTGAATGCGCGAAGCCAGCTTCTTACCGATGCCGGGGACCGTTTGGAACAGTCGCACCGGATCGAGGGTACCGCGCAGACGCTCCAATTGCGCCCAGCGTCCGGTGCGCAGGATTTCATTGATCGCTGTGGCGATGCCGATACCGATTCCCGGGAGCGCGGTCAGACCGTCGATGCCGGCGGTGCGAACGATATCGCGCAGATCGCGCTGTAAGCCAGCCACCGTTTCGGCTGCACGACGGTAGGCACCCACTCGAAAAGGGTTTGCGCCTTGCTGGTGCAACAGATCTGCGGCTTCACGCAGCTTATCGGCCACCTTTTGGTTCAGCGACAGATCCATGGCCAGAGCCTCGGGACCGTATGCGACACTATAGGCCCAATCGTGGCCAACGAAATTGAGCCAGATCAATGCCCGTGCTCGGGCAGTACCGCAGAGTTGGATCTCAACCATGTTCCGCAGAGACTTGATCGACCTGCTCGCGCAGGGCCCAACGTCTGTAGCCGAGCTTGCGCGGCTGCTGGAGGTTCATCCAAAGGATTTGGAGCAAGATATCGAGCACCTTATCAAGAGCCTAAAACGGTCGACCTACCGTGTGCTGGTAAATCCAGCACATTGCCGGAAATGCGGATTTATCTTTCGGAAGCGAAAACTGCGCAAACCGGCAAAGTGCCCCGCCTGCCACGGCAGCTGGATCGCGGAGCCAACGCTACATGTCGAAGAAAAGAATGCCATGAGCAAGACAAGGAGCAAATCCGGTCCTATCCAGTGGGCAGCCATCTTTGATTGGGACGGCGTGATTATCAACTCGATTCGCCAGCATGAAGCGGCCTGGCAGCGATTGGCGAAAGAAGAGAATTTGCCGATGCCAGCCGATGCCTTCCGCCGAGGGTTCGGCATGAAAAATGATCGCATCATACCCGAGGTGCTTGGCTGGACGATGGATGACGCTGAGATTAGGCGGCTGTCACAACGCAAGGAAGCCCTATACCGCACCATTTTGCAGGAAGCAGGGATCGAATCGTTACCGGGTGTCAATGCCTTTCTGAGCACGCTCAACATGGCCGCAGTTCCGCGTGCCATTGCATCGTCCACAGAGTACGAGAATATCAGGGTCGCTTTGGATTTGATTGGGCTTAGGGACTACTTTGACGTCATTATTTCTGCCGAGGATGTTTCTAGGGGTAAACCCGATCCAGAGGTCTTTCTGTTGGCGGCCGAAAAGCTTGCCGTGCCGGCAACACACTGCGTGGTTTTCGAGGATGCCGTCGTGGGTATCGAGGCGGGCCATGCTGCCGGCATGAAAGTGGTGGCAGTCACCTCAACCAATCCCCGGGCCGCGCTGCAGGCGGCCGATCGTGTTGTGACCCAGCTCGACCGGCTGTCGATCAAAGAGTTGAGCGCTTGGTTCGCGCCGCAGTAGCTGTTCGGGAGTGTCAAGTGATGAGGAGCATCAAAACCCCGCCCTGGGCCACCGCAATCCATCTACGGCAGGCGCATTCGTTGCCCGAACGTGTTAGTGGGTGACTGGCAACTTTTCCGGCCACCGGCATTCCTTGTACAAGCCACAGTCGGCGCAACGGGGTTTGCGCGCGGTGCAGATTTGCCGGCCATGCAAGATCATGGCATTACTCAAGTCAGTCCAGCGCTGCTTTGGCACCTGTTTCATCAGTGCCTGTTCGACGTCGTCAGCATTCTTTGATTGCACCAACCCCAGGCGATTGCTGACCCGTAGTACGTGGGTGTCGACAGCGATTCCCGGCTTACCGTACACATTGCCCAGCACCATATTCGCCGTCTTTCGGCCGACGCCTGGCAAGCTAAGCATCTCGTCCATAGTCGTGGGGACCTTGCCACCAAAATCGTCGACAAGCTTTTTGCAGCAGTTGATCACCATTCTAGCCTTGTTTCTATAGAAACCGGTCGATCGGATCTCTTGCTCGAACACCTTGAGATTCGCGTTGGCATAGTGCTTCGCGCTCTTGTACTTTTTGAACAGACCCTTTGTCACGTCATTTACGCGGGCATCGGTGCATTGGGCAGAGAGGATCACAGCCACAAGCAACTCGAGCGCGTTTGAGTAGTTGAGCGCGAGGGTTGGCCTGGGGTAATGTTTGAGCAAAAGCGCAGTGATTTTGCTTGCAGACGCCATTACCGTGGGAGTGCGGCCAGCAACCGGCGTTAGGTCCTCGACAAATTGTGCGCCGCAACTCAGCCGCGGTTGCCAATAAGATGATTGAGGTGGATGACCACGCTGCGCCCCAGGGCCGATAAGTCATAACCGCCCTCGAGCGCTGAAACGATGCGCCCGTCGCCATGCCGCTCAGCAATACCTTTGATCTGGTCGGTGATCCAGGCATAGTCCGCTTCCACCAGATTGAGCATGGCCATGTGATCTTCGGCATGGGCATCGAAGCCCGCTGATATCATCATCAGTTGTGGTCGAAACGTGTCGAGGGGTTCTAGCCAGCGACTCTCCACGGCAGCACGAAACTCGGCTCCGCCAGCGCCCGCCGGCAAGGGAATATTGACAATATGATCGCTCACGGTGTCCGCGCCGGTACCGGGATAAAAAGGATGTTGGAAGCTGCTGCAGAAAAACACACGCGGCTCGTTGCGAAAAATATCTTCGGTGCCATTAC
>CAYGAS010000247.1:0-7511 GCA_964347935.1 uncultured Nitrospiraceae bacterium
TCGGTTTGGCCCGGGCGTAGATCTCGGGCCGGTACGGGTCCGTGCCTGCCGGAAAGTCGATCTCGGGGCGCGACACGTGCAGGAAACTCCAGGGATCATCGGCCGCCCACGCCCGCGCCTCCTCAGTATCGAGCACGTCGTAAGGCGGTGCCAGCACGGCATGGGCATGCGCGGGTGCGGGTCGCAGTGCCTTGAAGGGTTGCACAAGTGGCATAGGGACAGGTCCTGCAAACTGGCTCAATCGCCGCCGGGCTGCCGGCGCAAGCGGGAATTGAAATATACTTGCACACAGTCGTCAAACGCCATGGCCCAGATGCAACAAGCCAAAAATATCGGTTCCATCGATCCTATCGCCGGGTTGCTCGAATTCGCCCGAGAGCTGGAACGCACCTGCGCCTGCCTGCAAGGTGAAACCAAGACCGGCTGGTCGGAAGCCATCGCCTTTATCGATGCAAGGGCCCCGCTCTACCTCCGGGATCTGGAGCAGGCGGTGCTGCCACTGCTCAAGAAGCATGTGCGTGATGACAGCGAGGACGAGGCCGCGCTCGCGCAGACGCTAATGAGACTTACAGATGAACTTGCCGAGATCGAGGCCCGCTGGCGAGCCCTTCGGCCAGCACTCGTGGGCACTAGAGCAGCGGATCGGCACACCAGGCTTGCCGAGCCGATCGCCGAGTACGTGGAGCTTTGGGAAGCGCACGTCGCGATGATGGAAAACGAAGTGATACCCGCGCTGCACGCACGCCTGGACCCTAACGAAATGGATAGCGTGGCTCATGCTTTGGCACTGCATCGCGGTGTCGGCTGGAACGTACAGGCAGAGGACACCTCACACCCTTGAGCAAAGCTGCCCAGCCGAGCAATGTTGCCGCCGACGCACTGCCGCGGACGCGGGTGCCCGCGGAATGGGAACCCCAAAGCGGCGCCATGCTCACGTGGCCGCACGAGCACAGCGACTGGGCCACGGTGCTGCCCGAGGTCGAGCCAGTCTATCTAGCGCTGGCGCGTGAAATCAGTGTCCGCCAAAGGGTGTTAATTGTCTGCTACGACGAGTTACATCTTGCTCACGTCCACAAGCGCTTGCGTGCCAGCGAGGTCAACGAGCGTAACGTTGGCCTTTACATTGCCCCCTCCAACGATACCTGGGCGCGCGATCATGGGCCCATCACGATCGACCACGAAGGCGAGCTGCGCCTACTCGATTTCCACTTCAATGGCTGGGGCGGCAAGTATGCGCACGCCTTGGACAACGCGATCACGCGTCGCCTCCACAGCGCCGGTGCCTTCGGGAAAATTCGGCTCGACGCGATCGACCTGGTCCTGGAAGGCGGCGGCCTCGAGTTTGATGGTAGCGGTACGGTGTTGGCGACCGCCCGCTCGCTGCTTACGCCCAGCCGCAACCCCGGGCTCACGCAGCGCGCACTCGAGCGTCGCCTCGCGGAGTGCCTCGGCGTCAAGCGTCTCTTGTTGTTACGTCACGGGGGCATTGTCGGCGACGATACCGACGGCCATATCGACACGCTGGCGCGCTTTTGTGATTCGGGCACCATCGCCTACGTCGACGGTGGGCCTGACGACGATCCGCAGCGTGCCGCTCGCGAAGCGATGGCAAAGGAACTCGCCGAGCTTCGCACCCGCGCCGACAAGCCCTACCGACTGGTGCCGCTCCCTGCCCCGCCACCGGTCCATGACGGCGCGGGGCGCCGGCTTCCGGCGACTTACGCCAATTTTGCGCTTATCAACGGCGCCGTGCTGGTCCCCGTCTATGGCGCCGATACCGCCGACGCGCTGGCGTGCGAGCGTCTGGCCGCTTGCTTTCCGCAACGCCGGTTGATCCCTGTCGATGCCCGTCCATTAATCCGGCAGTTAGGAAGTCTGCATTGTGCAATCATGCACTTTCCTGCCGGGGTCATCCGCTGAACCCGGCAAGCCGCGACGGCGCAAGATGCTACTATAGCGATCATGCAAAAACTCAAACTCGCATTGGTCCAACACGCCTGCTCCGAGGATCGCGCGCATAACCTCGAGACAACTCTGCAGGGTGTGCGCGACGCCGCCGCCCAAGGCGCCCAGCTCGTCTTGTTGCAAGAGCTGCATGGCTCGCGGTACTTCTGTCAAAGCGAACAGTCGCGGTTTTTCGACCTCGCCGAGCCTGTGCCGGGACCGACGACTGCGCGCTTTGCGACGCTTGCCAAAGAGCTGGCGGTGGTGATCGTGACATCGCTGTTCGAGCGCCGCGCCGCCGGCATCTATCACAACACGGCCGTCGTCCTCGATCGCGATGGCAGCCTGGCGGGCTGCTACCGCAAAATGCACATACCCGATGATCCCGGTTATCACGAGAAGTTTTACTTTACACCGGGGGACCAGGGGTTCGTGCCCATTCGCACCTCGCTGGCCACCCTCGGCGTGCTGGTCTGCTGGGACCAGTGGTATCCGGAAGCGGCGCGTCTCATGGCCCTGCACGGCGCACAGCTGTTGCTTTACCCCACGGCCATCGGCTGGGATCCGGCCGATGAGGCAAACGAGAAGCATCGCCAGCACGACAGCTGGTTGACCATCCAGCGCGCACACGCGATCGCCAACGGGTTACCGGTCGCTGTGTGTAACCGCACGGGTTTCGAGCCCCATCCTAGCGGCACCGGAGGCATCGAGTTCTGGGGTTCGAGCTTTATCGCCGGTCCGCAAGGCGAGATCCTCGCGCAGGCGACGAGCGACACGCCGCAGGTGCTGGTCAGCGAGTTCGATCCCGGACGTATCGAAGCCGTTCGGCGCGTGTGGCCGTTCTTTCGCGACCGCCGCATCGATGCCTATGCCGCGCTCACTCAGCGCTACGGCGAATAAGGAACATCACGTCTTTAAACAGATACTTATGGCAACACAGTTGCTACAATAGTGCTTTGCTTGTGACAGCGTGAGACGAAGCAAAAGGCAGGAATCGCACGATGATCGTAATACTAAAATCCGACGTCAAAGAGGGCAGTCCCGAGTACCAAGACGTCATCGCCTTTCTGCAAACCCGCCCCGGCATTACCACCCGTGTACATAAGGAAGTCGGCGCGCTGCAGACGCTGATCGAGATCTACCTGATCGGCAATACCGCGGGACTGGACAAGATGGAGATCGAGAGCCTCGCTGGGGTGGAGCGCGTCGTGCGCGTGTCGGAGGAATACCGGATCATCGGCCGCCACAAGGACGACAGCCGGCCGACAGGCTTCGACTACAACGGTGTGCGCTTCGACCAGGACAATCTCAACGTTTTCGCTGGCCTCTGTGCCGTCGACACACCGGAGCACGTAGAGGCGATGATGCGCACCCTGAAAGAATTCGGCCAGCCGTGCACCCGCATGGGCGCCTTCAAGCCGCGCACGAACCCCTACGCCTTCCAGGGACACGGGGCCAAGTGCCTGCCCTGGGTGTTCGAGCTCGCGGGAAAGTACGGCATCAAGGTTATCGCCATGGAGGTCACTCACGACTCCCATGTCGATGAGATTCGCCAATCATTAGCGGATACGGGCCAGCCGACCGGTGTCATGTTGCAGATCGGCACCCGCAATACACAGAACTTCGAGCTTCTCAAAATCGTCGGCCGCCAGCATGAGTTTCCGGTGCTGTTCAAGCGCGGCTTCGGCATCACCCTGGAAGAGTCACTTAACGCCGCTGAGTATCTAGCCAGCGAGGGCAATCGAAAGATCGTGTTCGCGCTGCGCGGGATGAAAACGAACCTGGGTGACCCCCACCGCAACTTTGTCGACTTTGCGCATGTGCCGGTGATCAAACGGCTCACACGCATGCCTGTTTGCATCGACCCTTCCCACTCCGTGGGCTCGCGCGAGCGCGATCCCAGCGGGATACTCGACGTCATGCACGTGACGGCCCAAGGCGTCATCGCCGGTGCGAATATGGTTCTTGCCGATTTCCACCCTGCGCCGGAGAAGGCCCTGGTCGACGGTCCGCAAGCACTCCTGCTAAGGGAACTCCCCTTGTTCCTGGAAGACGTGGCGATCGCGCGTGAAGCCTATGAGAAACGCCGCAACCTTGTGAAGACCTTCACGTCGCAGCACCCGCCGACCCAGACAGCCGTCGGCTCCTGACGTGCCCGGACGCAAAGGACGATTGTCGCCGGCGCGGCACCGCTATTTTTTCGTCTTCGGATGGTGCCGCAATTCAGGCCCGATGTAGATTTGCCGCGGGCGGTCCAGGCCGTGGCTCTCTTCGGTCAGCTCGAGCCAGTGACTGACCCAGCCGACCGTTCGGGCAAGCGCGAAGATGGCAGTAAACATCGTTGTCGGGAAACCCATGGCACGTAGCAGGATCCCCGAATAGAAGTCCACGTTGGGATAAAGCTTGCGCTCGACGAAATAACTGTCTTGCAAGGCAATTTCCTCGAGCTTGATGGCAACCTCTAGCAGCGGATCGTCGATGCCGAGGTGACGGAGGACCTTGCGCGCGGTCTTCTGTATCACTCTTGAGCGCGGATCGAAGTTGCGGTAGACCCGGTGTCCGAAACCCATCAAGCGGAATGGATCGTCCTTGTCCTTCGCGCGCGCAATCGCCTTGGGGATGTTCTCGACCGTGCCGATATCCGTCAGCATGTGCAGCACGGCCTCATTGGCGCCGCCGTGGGCCGGCCCCCAAAGACTGGCGATACCGCTGGCAATACAGGCAAATGGGTTGGCCCCGGAGGAGGCCGCCAGCCGTACCGTCGATGTCGAAGCATTTTGCTCGTGGTCGGCATGCAGCAGCAGGATCAGGTCCATGGCTTGTGCCAGCACCGGATCGGCTTCGTAATTCTCGCTTGGCACGCCGAACAGCATGTGCAAGAAATTGGACGCGTAGTTCAAGTCATTGCGCGGATAGCGAATGGCGCGGCCGATACTGTAGGTGTAGCTAGCCGCCGCAATGGTCGGCATTTTTGCCACCAGGCGAATCGCCGCGTACACGCGGTCTTCGGCGTTATGGATATCCATGTGGTCGTGATAAAAGGCCGATAGTGCACCGACAACGGCGACCATAATCGCCATCGGATGGGCATCGCGACGGAAGCCATCATAGAAACGCAGCATCTGCTCGTGCAGCAGGCTGTGGTAGCGGACGCGATCCCAGAAGTCAGTCAGCTCGGTTGCTGTAGGCAGCTCACCGAACATCAGCAAGTAGGCACATTCGATGAAATTGCTGTACTCGGCCAATTCTTCGATTGGATAGCCCCGGTACAGCAGTACGCCGGCTTCGCCATCGATAAAGGTGATGGCGCTCTTACAGGCTGCGGTCGAATGGAAACCGGGGTCGTACGCCAGCAACCCATGGTTGGTATGCAGGCCTTGGATATCGAGGGCCGGCGGACCGAGCACGCCTTCGATCACGGGCAGGTTGGTCTCACCCTTTTCGTCGGATATTGCAACCTGGTAGCGTTTCTTCGCCATACGATATGTCCTCCGGATGGTCGGCGGGAGCCGACTCGGTGATCCCTGCCACGGGGCTGCTTCGGGGCTTAGAGCGCCCGGTAGGATAACACAGTGGCGAATAGGTTAAAGTCGCTGCGCCAAATCTTGATCGCGCAATGCAGCCCAGCGCTGGCACGCAAAACGCATGCCTGCATCCCGCAGCAGTGCACCTGGCGAAGTGCGGGCGCATAGGTTAAGCTTTTTGTGTGCACAGCGTCTGCACGCTCCGGCATGCACTGTCGGGCGTGTTCTCTTGCACGACAGGCGCTATAATCGGGGGTCGATGCGCGCACGCATGCTCGTTGCGGGGACCGGGGGGGCAACACATGGATGCGGGAGCACCAACACAAAACGTAAATAACCTGCGGGTCACATCCAGCGATTTTCCTGCCCTTTACAACGCGCTGCTGGGACTGCGTTTCCCACTCGAGGTTTCACACGTCCTGGAACTTCGATTTCTTATCAACCACGCGGTCGACCGCTACAAGCAGCGCCCGCCCAGTCCCGAAACCCGTGCCATTGAGCAGGCCTTGCGCGCTGCGATCGCCTCGTTCGGCGTTGAAAACGAGCGTCACCGTGAGCGGCTTCTGCGGATTCTCCGCATGATTCAAGATCTGCATAACACGCACCTCGTCGACTCACGCGTGGCCGAGCTTAGCTTACGTACGGCGCTCGAGGATGTTCGCCGGACGCGTTCGCAGATTTTACGCCATGGTCTGTACTCGTTGATCGCGACGATCTTTGCTGGACTGACCTGGCTCGGGAGTGCGGACCCAGGTTGGACCATCAAGCTGCTGACTCTAGGGCTGGCCTACATGACCTGGGATAGCTTTCATACGCTTCCGCGTCTCGATGACGAGCCAAAGTTTCTTAAGCCCGCCCTCAACGACGTGCTGCGGCTGCGGATCGAGTCGGTCAATTGGAAACGGCTGATCCACAAGCTTTCGCTTATCCTCGGTTACAAGCAGATTCCCGGCATTGTCGTGTTCCGCATGGACCCCGCCGATCCCAACGTGGACCGGCTCTATACCCTGCATTGACCTAGAACCGATCGCAAAGAGCCCGGCTATTCGTCGCGCTCTGGGCTAAACACAAAGGTCGCAGAGGCGCTGAATACGCAAAGACAATCTTTTTAAGGCATTCTCTGCGTGATCTGCGACTTGGCGTCCTGTGCGTCACCTCGAGAGCGCAAAAGCTTGCACAGCCGTCTTCCATTGTGAAAAAGATTGTTGTTTCGGGCGGCGCCTGTGCTCAACCGCGCGGATGGTGCTGTGCATGCAGCTGCTTCAGACGTGCGCGTGCGACCTGTGTATATATCTGGGTAGTCGACAGATCGGCATGACCTAGCAGCATTTGCACCACGCGCAGATCGGCGCCGTGATTGAGCAGATGCGTGGCGAACGCGTGTCTAAGCGTGTGCGGCGACAGCAACGTCTCGTCGATGCCGGCGATACGGGCATAGCGTTTGATGTTGTGCCAAAAAGCCTGGCGCGTCATCGGCGCCCCGCGTGCGGTCGGAAACAACGCGTCGCTCTGCCGACCGTGCACCAGCACCGGGCGCGACTCGACGAGGTAGCGCGAAAGCCAGTTGGCTGCCTCCTCGCCCATCGGCACGAGTCGTTCCTTGCTGCCTTTGCCCATGATGCGCACAAAGCCGGCATCGCGGTTGAGCTGCACCATCGTCAGGTTGGTGAGCTCAGACACCCGCAATCCGGTCGCATACAAGGTCTCGAGCATCGCCCGATCCCGCAGGCCGCGTGCGGTGTCGACATCCGGCGCAGCGAGCCGCTTTTCTACCTGCTCCTCCGTCAAGGATTTGGGTAGCGGTCGCCCGAGTCTCGGCGATTCGAGGTCGGCGCTAGGGTCCGCACTCACGATGCCCTCGCGCACCAGATAACGATAAAAGCGACGCAGCGTAGAGACGAGCCGCGCGGTGGTGCGTGGGCGTGCTCCGTGGTCCACACAATAGGAGACGTACGCCAACAGATCGGTGCGTTTTGCCTTGATGATGCGCTTGGGCTTGCGCGCGAGCCAGCGCCCGAAACTGGTCAAATCTTGGCGGTAAGC
>CAYGAS010000248.1:0-6059 GCA_964347935.1 uncultured Nitrospiraceae bacterium
ACGAGTGCGAAGCCTGCAGGCGCGGGCGAAGACTTCCAGCTCAACGAGGCCCTGAACGTACTCAAGGGGATCAATATCTACAGTCAGAAACGGCGCTAATGCGCGCTGCTGCGCTCGCGCGCCTGGCCTGGGTGTTGCTGGCTGGCGCGAGCGCTGCCCCAGGGACGGAGAACGGTGCCGTCCCGGGTATTGCCATCTCAATCATCATCGACGATCTCGGCAACAACCTGCCGCAAGGTCGTCGCGCCTTGCGACTTCCTGGCGCGGTTGCGTGCGCTATCTTGCCGCATACGCCCTACGCGGAGCGCTTGGCGCGGGAAGCGCACAGTAGCGGGAAAGAGGTGATTCTGCACCTGCCGATGGAATCGGCCGACGAAGTGGCGCCGGGGCCGGGGGGCCTCACTTCGAACATGCACGCCGATGATATTAACGCGGCGCTGAAGCAAGCCCTTGGCAGTGTGCCGCATGCCGTAGGAATCAGCAACCACATGGGCAGTTATCTGACCGCGCTGCCACAGCCCATGAGTTGGCTCATGCATGCCCTGCTGCAACGCGGTGGTCTGTATTATGTCGATTCCCGCACCACGCCCGAAACGGTGGCCGCGAGTATTGCTACCGAGATCGGGATTCTCAACCTCGAGCGGAATGTCTTTCTCGACGGCGATCGCAGCGAAACGGCCATCGAACGTCAGTTTGAGCGCCTGCTTGAGCTTGCCGAACGCCGCGGAGCTGCGCTCGCCATCGGTCACCCCTACCCGGAAACCCTGGCCTTCCTGGAAACTCGTCTGCTTGAGCTAGATCGCACCCATGTACGCTTGGTGCCACCATCGCAACTGCTGCAGCAAACTGCGAGTCGCCAGTAACAACCCGGAAATCACAACGACAGACGTACGCAGCGGCAGGCCAAACGAGATTACTGCGGACTCCTTGCTAGTCGAGGCAGGTTTGTAAGTTAGCGGAAATCGAAACGCGTGCTGAAGAAGAACCGGCTGCGCTCATCGACATCGAGATCCAAGCCCGTATCAGACAAGGTGTACTCCGCCTCTGCACGCAAGCGCCAGTTCGGTAGCACTTGCCAGTCCCAGCCCGCTGTCAGACGTGAGTAGTCCGTGGAAGAAGCGAGCATATCGTCTGGATCCGGTGTCGCGTACTCGCCGCGCAACATACGAAACGAAACAAATGGGCTATGGGTCTCGAAGATGGTCATGCGCCCACCTACGCTGAAGCCAAAATAGCGTCGCTCGAGACTGCGAGAGATATCATCACTGGCATTCTCATCGCCGACAAAAACGCTACTACTGACGGCAGGTCGCCACCGCCGGTTCCAGCGTCCGGTCCAAGATACCGACGCCATCGCGCTCACCGGATCGTAGCGCTTCTCGTTGAGGTAAATGTCCTCACCGTAGCCAGCTGCAAAGGTTAGGTTGTGGGCTTCGTTGAGGGGGTGCTGCCACTGAATGGCGAGGAGGTCCTTGTCGCCGCCATTGAGCACACGGCGGCTCGGGTACGTCGCCGCGAGCGGCTGTACCTGCTCCGTTACGTCAGTCTGTCCCTGACCGGTAGTATTTTTCCCAGGCGTACCGGCAAATGTCGCACCCGGCAGCAGACCACCGAAAACCAACAGAAAGACGAATAATAGTCTGCGATTAATCACAGCGTGGGAATACGCATTCCTGTTCACGTAGAACTATAAGCCCGACGGCTGTTGTTTGGAACCCCACATGTGTTGGTTTTTTTAACAACCTCACCGTGGCCAGGCGCGAATCAGCAACACCAGCCCAAGTGCACCCAAGACCCAGCCGACGAGCGGCATGACTTCCCAGCCGAGCGGCGCATAGGCGTTCACGCCGAGCGTGAGCGCCCCCGAAACGATGAAGGCGCTGCCCATGACGGCAAAATAAAGGCGTCGCTGGTTGGCGCCCATCTCGGCACGCAACTGCTGCAGCTCGCGCGAACGCCAGCCCAGCTCAAGCTTGCCATCGCGGGCGCGCGCGAGCACTTCGTGGGCGACGCCCGGAAATTGCGGGGCGATCTCCCACCATTTTGGCAGCTCCCGACGCAGGGTCCGCAGCAGTGCGCGCGGACCCAAATGTTCCCGCGTCCACTGCTCGAGAAAGGGCTTGGCAGTCTCCCAGAGATCGAGTTCGGGATACAAACGTCGACCCAATCCCTCGATGTTGAACAGCGTCTTTTGCAGCAACACCAGCTGTGGCTGCACTTCCATGTTGAAGCGCCGTGCCGTCTGAAAAAGATGTAACAGCAACCGTCCAAACGATATATCTTTGATCGGCTTGGCAAAGATAGGTTCGCACACGGAACGAATCGCTGCCTCAAACTCATCGACCCGAGTCGCTGCCGGCACCCAACCGGCGCGCAGATGCGCCTCGGCGACGGCGCGGTAGTCGCGATTGAAAAACGCCAGGAAGTTCTCGGCTAAATAACGCTTGTCCTGCTCGCCTAGCGACCCCATGATGCCAAAATCTACCGCGCGATATTGGCCCTCGGGTGTAACAAAGATGTTCCCGGGGTGCATATCGGCATGAAAGAAACCGTCGCGAAACGCCTGCGTGAAAAAAATTTTGACGCCATTGTGCGCCAAGCGGCGCATATCGATACCCGCGGCCTTCAGCGCTTCGATGTTGCTGATAGGAATGCCGGTGATCCATTCCATCACCATGACCTCGCGCCGGGTGAGGTCCCAGTGCACGCGCGGCACATACATCAAATCCGAGTCTGCGAAGTTGGCCCGAAGCTGGCTCGCATTGGCCGCCTCGCGACGCAAATCAAGCTCATCTTGCAGCGTCTTGTTGAACTCATCCACCACTTCTACAGGCCGCAAGCGGCGGGCGTCGGACGAGTAGCGGCTGGCCAGACGTGCAATCGTGTAAAGCACTGCAAGGTCGCGCGTGATGACTTTCTCCACACCCGGACGTAGCACTTTGACAGCGACCTCGCTTCCGTCGGGTAGACGTGCGAAGTGCACTTGCGCCACTGATGCCGACGCGGCGGGTTTGCGTTCGAACTCTCGCAGATAAGTGTCGATCGGCCCACCATAAGCACGCTCGATCATCGCCACCGCCTGCTCGCTTGGGAACGGCGGGACACGGTCCTGTAGCTTACTTAGCTCCTCGGCAATGTCCTCAGGTAATAGATCTGGTCGCGTGGACAGGATCTGACCGAACTTCACAAAGATCGCGCCGAGCTCTTCCAGCGCCTCGCGCAGACGCACACCTCGCGGTGCGCTGGCGCGGTGCCAGCCCCAAGGCACCAGACGCAGTAGCAAACGGTAGGGACGAAACAAATGTGTGGCAGCGACGAACTCATCTAGATCGTGTTTCACCAGCACCCGGGTGATGCGAAGCAGCCGGCGCCATCGTGCCAATCGTCCCATCAGCTGCGGCCCTCGAGCTTCAGCAATCGTGCTTCGAGTCGGTCCACATCGGCACGCAACACATCCACCGCCGCGAGGAAGGCCTCCACACTGCCTGCGGGTGCCAGTAAGCGACTCTCTTCTTGCAGGTATTCGGCGATGTCGGCCAACAAGGTTTGCGTCGCATGCCGGCGCCACGTGCGCACATCGCGCACAGCGTTGCCGAGCTGGTGCGCAACCACGTCCCCGAACAGCGATGCGGCCTGCTCCTCCCAGTTGATATCGAGACCTTCGAGGAAGCGTTGAACGCGCCGACCCAAATCGACGTCACCCTGGATTTCGAGCACACGCGCTGCGATGAGCTCGGGGGTGGCGTTGGCGCCCTCGATGAGTAGGCGTAACAGCGTCGGCGCCCCTGCGCGCAAGGTGACGTCTGCGACACCCTCGTATTCGCTTAGAAGACGCAACCCCTCGGCGGAAGGCAGCACATAAAAGTCGGGCGCCGCCCCTTCAGCGCGCGTCAGCGCGACTGCGATGACTTTGCCTTCGAACTCGCGCAGGCGTTGCAGGCCCTCGCGGTCGAGCCGCAGAATTCGGTTCGCAAACTGTTCGAGTAACGGGGACAACATATGACTTGGCCTTGGGCCGCGGGCTACGCTATGTCCACTCGCCTTGCTAGAGCTTGTGTGCCTTGTGCAGCGCGACGACGCCGGCACTGAGGTTGAAGTGGCGCACGCGCTCGAATCCCGCCTCTTCAATCATGGCCGAAAGCGTTTCCTGGTTCGGATGTTTACGTATCGATTCGGCCAGATAACGATAGCTGCGCTCATCATTGGCCACATAGCGGCCGAGCAAAGGTAGGACGGTGAACGAGTAGGCATCATACATTTTGGCCACCAGTGGTTGCCTCGGCTGCGAGAATTCAAGCACCAGTAGACAGCCCCCGGGCTTGAGCACCCGAAACATCGAAGCGAGTGCGCATTCCATACGGGTCACGTTGCGCAGGCCAAAGCCGATGCTGATGCAGTCAAAATAGTCGTCTGGAAACGGCAGTGCTTCCGCGTTGGCCTGCACGAAATCGACGTTACCGGCGATCCCGCGGTCGGCAAGTCGCAGGCGCCCGACATCCAGCATCGAGGCGTTGATGTCGGCCACGATCACGCGGCCGGCGGCGCCTGTGCGCTCGGCGAAGGCGCGCGCCAAGTCCCCGGTGCCACCCGCCACATCGAGGACCTTCTGCTCCGTGCGTACGCCGCTTTGGGCTATCGTGAAGCGTTTCCACAAACGATGCATGCCGAATGACATGAGGTCATTCATAAGATCGTAGCGTTCCGCGACAGAGTGAAAGACCTCAGCCACTAGGCCTGCTTTCGCCGACTCCGGAACCGCGCTAAAACCGAAGTGGGTCGTTTTGCCTTGTTGATGCTGGTCGGACACGGCTTATTCCTTCGGTTCGGGTTCACGCTTGTAGCCAGCGGTCTGCAATCGTTGCAGGTAGTCACGCCACAACCGCTCCTGATTTATTCCGAGGTGATACAACCACTCCCACGAGTAGAGGCCCGTGTCATGCCCATCGTCGAAAAAAAGGCGTATCGCATAGTTCCCCACTGGCTCGATGTTGACGATGCTCACGTTCTCCTTGCCCACCTGCAGAACCTCCTGCCCCGGCCCATGCCCCTGCACCTCGGCCGACGGCGAGTAAACACGCAAATACTCGCACGGCAGTCTGAATCGATGCTGCTCATCGAACACGATTTCGAGTTCACGGGACTTCTGGTGTAGTCGGATATCGGTGGGTCTGAGCTTGCCTTCCGTCATGCGTTGCCTGCCGGGTATATGCCGAGTTCGATGGGGTGTTTTGCCGGGCCCCAGGTCAAAACAGCCAAAGTCGTCGCCCAATTATACCGGTTTCCGGATCAATAACGGCCATGGCGCCGCGTCTGCGCAGGCTCGCGCTAACGCAGGAAGGATTGGTCTATGAACATTCCCTTGAACATGAAGAAAAAAATGATCGCCAGCAGCGCGCCGGCGGGTAAGGTCACGATCCAGGACATGAAGATATTACCCACCACGCGCAGATTTAGCGCCGCGATCCCGCGGGCGAAGCCTACGCCTAGCACCGCACCCACCAGCGTATGAGTGGTGGAGATCGGCAAGCCGGTGAAAGACGCCATCACCACCGTTGTCGCCGCCGCGAGATTGGCGGCGAATCCCCGACTCGGCGTGAGCTGGGTGATGTTCTCGCCGACCGTACGCATGACCCGAAAACCGAAGGTGGCAAGCCCGACGACAATCCCGACGCCCCCGATCAAGAGTATCCACGGGGGCAGTGGCGATTTCTGCAAGACCTCGCCGCTGTGGGCGGTACTGACCACTGCGGCCATGGGCCCGACCGCGTTGGCAACGTCGTTGGAACCATGGGCAAACGCCACCGCTGCGGCTGTGAAGATCATCATGACGCCGAACACCTTCTCGACGTTGGCATAGTGAAACTCCCTGTTCGCATCGGGGTCGACCTTAATGCGCGCAATCAGAAATACGCCAACGAGCGTCGCTGCCATTGCAATGAGCAATGCGATAGCGAGGCTCGTTGAAAGGCCGAGCTTCCAACCGAGGTGTTGCAGACCTTTGGTCAGCGTGAGCAAAACGATTACGAGGCTGACCACAAATATATAAACCGGTCCGTACT
>CAYGAS010000249.1:0-5053 GCA_964347935.1 uncultured Nitrospiraceae bacterium
GATGACGAAGAGATACTGCGAGTCGCCCCCGCCTTAGAAGGCGGCACCAAACTCAGCTTCAGCGCCTGGGGCGTGGGAACCGGCAGGTATGTGAGTTACTTCGGCAATGGAACGAGCCAGAAGAACGGGACCTTCAGGTTCTGTAACCTCGCAGGCGCGAGCGGTGCCCGGGCCGTGATCCTGATCCAAAGTGGTCGTGTGCGCACCACGTCGAGTGGCGTAACCTGTCCGTAAGCCATTCCTTTCAGCAGATTTTTTTTGAAGTTTCGCGTTTGCGCATATCATGCATGCGTTCGCTTGCGCAGTCACTGGCAATAACAACACCCCAGACGGATAAAGGAAATTTCTGGTAAAGGATTGATGATGATCAATGCAACCTGGCGCGGCATGAGTAACATTTAGCATAGGCCCCGTCCCTTATCGGGACCAAAGGGGACAGCCGTGAAGGCGCTAAAAGCGCTGTTGTTGTTGTTGCTCTCGGTAACCGCCGTCCACGCCGCGGTCCGCATTTCCCTAACTTCCCAGACCAATCTTTCCAACAGCCCAACGCTGACCGCAAAGGGCAGACTGGTTCGCATGGCTTATGTGGAGGAGAGCCAGTACAAAACACCCATAATCGTCCTGTACCTCGACGCGGCCGCTACACCCGGCGGTCAATTCAACCTTTATAGCCGACGCACGTTCGATAATGGCCAAACCTGGGAAGCTGAAGTGCTGGTATCGCATGATTCCAGCGGCTTAGCCACGGGTGGAAGAGAACTCCAAGATGCAGATAAGCCCTTTGTTAGCGACAACTCCAAGGCGGCAATTTTCGCACCTCAGAGTATCTCCCCGGGACAGAATAGAAGCGTTTTCGTAGCGTGGGCCAGCTCCTATTGCCCGAGTCTCGCAACCGATAGCTATCCCAACGAGAACCAAAAGTTCAACACCCTTTTCGATCGGCCCTATGAATGCGTGTGGGTAGCACGGTCGACAGACGCAGCCGCAACCTGGACATCGGAGCAACTGACTGATGGCAGCCGCGATGCGACAAACGTCGTCGTTGCGGGGGCACAAAGCAACAACGCCTTCGCCGCCATATGGCAAGAAGATCCAGCCGGCCTACAGCCGGGCGAGGCTGAGGGTCCGGGTCACGGCGGGTCTGGGGCACATGTGACCCCGGGCACGAACATCTGGTACGCGCATACGTCTACCTTGAATGGCGCAAGCCCGCTTCTTCGCGACCACATCGTACAACTCAGTGATAACAGCAGCACCGAACACGGACAACCGGGCGCATCGCGTCCGCAGCTTAAGCTGAGCGGCAGTAATGCTGTGGTCGCCTATGAAGAGGCACGGATAGGTGGTGGCAAGAATATTATCTATCACGCGTTTCGCTACAATTCGCCGGATGAAAATAGCTCGGGGCATATAGTCAACGACCCAACGAAGCATACACGTCGAGCACGGCTCATTGTCCAAGGGGATAAGCAGGCGGGCACATCGCCCGTCCGTGTTGTCATTCTGTACCGTCAGTCCGACCAGGCCGCACCGGCTGAACCGGCCGATATCATACTGCACCGGGGCCTCAAGGACAGCACGGAGCCGCAATCCACCGGCTTTCGCGTTGAAGACATGGAAGACTTCTCGGTTGCCCAAAACCTCAGCGATCCGACGGGCATGACCGCTAACGACAATGCGCGGGCCCACCGCGGCTTCCTGCGCGGCGGTCTTGTGGTCATCGGTTACAACCACACCATGGACAGCACAGCTGCCGAGCCGGCACCCGGCTTTACCCCTACACAAACCTACAACTTCTACATTCGCACATCGAAAGACGCGGGTGTGAGCTGGGACAGCCCCCGCAATGTCTCTATGATTACAAATCCGGCCATTGCAGAGGTAGAGCCTCGCATCGTTCCCACCCCTGGCACGATTACCAACCCGCTGACGGGGAAACCCGAGCCAGAGGACGTTCAAGACGCCAACGCCTTCTACGTCGCCTTCGCCACACAAACCAACGAAACTATGGGGCTATCGTTGTTTGTCTTTATCACGTACACGCAAGACCAAGGCGCCGCTTACGCAACCCCGGCGATCATGGGCGCGGGGCCAGGGCAATCGGAAGCGCAGTTACGCCCGACTCCGGCTGGCCACTCCGCTTCTGTCATATGGATGCAATCGGATGCTGGCGGCACTAATGAAGACGTAATGTTCGCTACCGCCTCTCCCGTTTCCGTATCTGACACTCAGTCCGCCGACGACAGTGACTGCTTTGTTGCGACCGCCGCTTATGGCACACCGCTTGCGCTGGAGGTGCAGTACCTGAGGGCCTTTCGCGACCGGTATTTGATGAGCAATGCGCCGGGGCGCTACTTCGTACGTCTCTATTACCGACTGAGCCCACCTATTGCCCGCTATGTTCGCCAGGACGAAAGGCGACGCCAGTGGGTTCGATTTGCCCTGAGGCCACTTGTGGCGTTAAGCAAGTTCACGCTAGAGACGGAGGCCTTCGTTCCGAAGGCGCAAACACGACATGGCCCGTTGGCTAAGCAAGATTTGCGCTACGAGCAGAATGCGCATGACCCAGGCACGGAGGCTTGGGGGATAATCGGGAAGGAGTAAGTTAACTAGATGTTGGAAAGACGATGAGGAGGACTGTCATGAGAAACCAAACACTGACACGCAAGCTGCGCGTCATGTTGGTTGCAGCGACATATGGCCTCCTCGCGGCAATGACGGCACACGGCGCGATTATTCAGGTCAACGCGTTCACAGACGTCATTGCAGAAGACATTAATTGCACGTTGCGAGAGGCCATTGTCGCCGCCAACACAAACGCGGATTTCAACGGATGCGTGCTGCAGGTGGACGACACGTTGCCCCCAGGGCTGGACGTGATCACTCTGCCTGAGGGCACGTACACTTTAACCATCCCGCCTGAGGGCGACGACGAGACCGGTGCTCCAGAAGTTCTGAAGTTTGGTGAGTATACGCTTACGTGGCAAGGGGGCGACGCACTGGCCTATAGCGTTACGGTCACTCCGGACGAAAAGCAGGGTGACCTCGACGTCATGGAGAGCATCGCGCTAGTGGGCCTTGACGGCGGTGCCGTGATCGATGGCGGCTGGCGACCCTTGAATCCAGTGACCGATCTCAGCCAGGAGCCTGGTGACAACCCGGCGGGGTTTGGGGATCGCGTGTTCCACGTGGTTGCCCGGCCCGTCGCTGCAGCCGCACCCGCCCAGGGGGGCGAGGAGGAAGAGCCGGGTGACGTGATCGACATCGGCATGGCCAATGTCACGGTCACGGGTGGAAAAGCCAACTGGAAGATCTTTCTGGGTCCTGATCCCGCGAATCCTGACGGCGATCTGATCGACTACTATTTCCGCCGCGATGGCGGCGGTCTTGCAGCCGGCGGTGTGGCAGCAGCGGCATTCGTTCCCAAAACGAACGGCGGTGCCCCACCCAACGGCGGCGGCCCGCCACCCGGAATGGGCGGCGGTCCACCGGCCGATCATGACGAAGGTGCCACTTACAACCTGACTCTGGTGGCGGTCGAGCTCAGCGGCAACTATGGCGGCGACGGCGGCGGCATCTACAGTGCGGCCAATTTCGGCGCCGGGGTTCTGCCTGCGACGGTCCTCGACCTGATCCCAGATGAGCTTGTGCCTGTCACCGATCCGTCGCTGATCCCTGGCGTGGTCGTCAACGGCAATCGGGCAGTCGCCAATGGCGGTGGTATCTATAATGACGCTGCCATGGAGCTGGTTAATAGCACCCTCAGCGGTAACGGCGGCGAAGGCGGTGGTGGCTTGTTCGATACCGGCAGCCATACCTCAAGCATTCGTGGCTGCACGTTAAGTGGCAATTTCGCCGTCGGTGGTGGCGCGATTAGCAGTCGAGCGGGGGTCACGATTGACATCGTCAATAGTACGATCAGCGGCAATAACGGCAAGGATGTGGGGGGAGGCATACAAACCAACGGCACAGTGAACCTCACGCATGTAACGGTCGCTGAAAACGTCGCCACACCTGCTGCAGCATGCGGCGGTGCGG
The DNA here is from genome assembly GCA_964347935.1 of uncultured Nitrospiraceae bacterium. Classification (GTDB taxonomy): domain Bacteria; phylum Pseudomonadota; class Gammaproteobacteria; order Acidiferrobacterales; family SPGG2; genus SZUA-472. The sequence continues at coordinate 4,039 of CAYGAS010000249.1, forward strand.
GCATCAACACGTTTCCCTCGCAGCAGGCGAATGTAGTGCGGGTGAAAAACACGTTGATTGCTAACAATAAACGCGTACCCAGCGAGGACCCCCACGCGGTTGCACAACTCGGCGCGCTTCAAGTCGACGGGATCGATGCAAACTGTGGGGCAACCGGTGAGCAGCTCAACATCAGCTCAGATGGATATAATCTGAGTAGCGATGCTACCTGTGCATTTGGCGGACCCAACGACATGGAACAAGTCGACCCGCTTATCGGGCCTCTGGCCGATAACGGTGTGTTTACTTTGACCCATGCGATCCCGGACGAGCCAGTCCCGAGTCCGGCGATCGATGCCGCATCGCTTGGTATCACCACTGATCAACGTGGAGTGGCTCGTGATGCGACGCCGGACATTGGCGCCTACGAGTATGTGGGCGATACCGTCCCGTCAGTGGTCGCTGCCGATAACGATGGCAACGGCTGGTGCTTCATCGCCACTGCAGCCTATGGTACGCCGATGGCACAAGAGGTGCGTTATCTGCGTTCGTTCCGGGATCAGTATCTGCTGACTAACTCAGCGGGACGAACCTTCGTCGAACTGTACTATCAGTACAGCCCGCCGATTGCCGGATTTATCGGTAAGCACGATAGCCTGCGAGCGATCGTCCGCGTCGGGCTGTGGCCGCTGGTTGAGCTCAGCAAGGCATTGGTCGACGACGAGGCAGTTAGCACAATGACCAACTGAGGGAGCTGGCATACAGCAGCAGAGGATTGAGGCGAGCCCTGTGCTCGCCTCGTTTTCCATGGGTCGGCGGATCAAGACGCGCTAGGCCTGTGTGGCAAACGGTGCAGGGCGATCTTGCGGGCCCATGCGGCCGCCATGTATGCCCGATTCGGCCTGGCACGAGGGCTGGCTCATCATCACGGATCGCAACGAGAACGGTCAGCTCGACGATGACGAAGAGATACTGCGAGTCGCCCCCGCCTTAGAAGGCGGCACCAAACTCAGCTTCAGCGCCTGGGGCGTGGGAA